>JBKCGW010000084.1:0-16722 GCA_046303175.1 Flavobacteriales bacterium | reverse complement strand
AAGAGCTATTGAAGTATGAGCGCCCATCTAGGTAGCCTATTACATCCATTTGTGTTTCAAAGGTTGTTTGAGCACAGATGTTTAATGATAGCAAACTGAAAGTAACGAAGAGTATGAAGTTGTGCATGATGATAAGGTTTTATTACTATGAAAGTACAGAATGCGCTGTGCGAATAAAGACCCATATACCTAAAGTTATAAACGGCTATGAATGCATGGGCGGTTGATGAATCTCATTTGGAAGAAACACTACGCCTTTGTGCCTGTCACAAAATACATCTTCACTTTACCCTTGCCTTTCACTTCGATTTCACCGCGGTATTCGCAATCGAAAAATTCTTTGACCAGCTCGTAAGTGCTTTCGCTGATGTTGATGCGGCCGGGCTGGCTCGCTGTTTCCATGCGACTTGCCGTGTTCACGGTGTCGCCCCAAATGTCGTACTGGAACTTTTTCACACCCACAATACCGGCTATCACAGGTCCCGAGTTAATACCGATACGCAAATCGAAAACAGGAGCGCTTTCATCATGCGCCGATAGCTTAATGTCATGGACGGCTTTCAGCATTTCCATAGCCACTTCGATTACTTTCCTAGCGTGAATGGGATTACCTGATGGCACACCGCTCGCGAGCATATATGCATCGCCGATGGTTTTGATTTTTTCTACTCCATGCAATTGGGTAATCGCATCGAAAGCAGTGAAGTAGGTGTTGATGACCGAGACAATTTCAGATGGTGAGCGTGTACTCGATGCCTTGGTAAAACCTACGAAGTCGGCAAATAATACAGTAACCTCTTGCAGTAAAACAGGATCCACATTGCCTTTTTGCTTCAGCTCCAATGCAATTTCGGAAGGCAAAATATTCTCGAGCAGTTCATCGCTGCGCCGACGTGCAACATCAATTTCATCGCGCTGTTTCTCTACCAGCTGTCGTTGCTCTTCTGCAATTTTTCGCAGACGCTCCTCTTCTGTCTTTTGCCGCTGAATTTCGTCTTTCTCGTGCTTAATGACGATGGTCTCCGTCGTAAGCTCTTTAACCTGGTTCTCTTGATTCTCAATATTTTGATACAAATAGGAATGTTGCCAAGCGTGATAAATCGACATGGAAATCGGAAGGCTTAGAGCTATGAATATTCCGAATATACCTCCAACTAATTGAAGAAACTCAGTTGAAAAATACAGATTTTTAAACATGCTCACGATATACAATACGACGATGAATAATAAACAAATGCTATTTACGATAGCAGATATTACACCCACTGCCAAAAATCTTGCTCCAGGAACCTTTTTTCGGATAGCCTTTAAAATACTTCCAACGAAATAGACAATCGCATAGATTCCTAGGATTGTCTTGGTAATCCCATAGATCGCTTGTGAGAAATAGGTAATGACACTAAGTGTACCTAAAAAATACGTCGCTTGCAGAATGAATTTTCTTTTGTTACCTAATACAGCATAGGTAAAATGAACGATCGAAACGCACGAAATAGAATATGTCAATGATTTAATGAACGGAAGTAAATCAAATTGTATTTGAGTGACATCCATGATTACGAAAACATAAGATGTGAGATAATAGAATCCAGTAGAGAAGGAAAAAATGGAAAAGAGCAAATCGGAAATAGATTTCCGATGGAAAACGAATAGAAAAAAATGCAAGAGCGCAAAAATGAAACTCGTGACGATTGGAATGCTATTTAGAATGGTTCCATTTTGAAGTGCATTTTTTGTATCTGCTATTCCTGCGTTTGCCTCTTGGAATTTACAACCTATTCCTAGACCCTTTTGCATAGAGGAATAGCGAATTGCAAGTGCATGTTGCCCGCGATAAATTGTTGGGAGTAAAAGAAAATCGAATTCTGTTGAGAGGGCCTTAGATATGCCATCATCAATAGCTCCGTACTTCTTGCATAATTTCCCATCGAGGTATATCTCGGATGCGCCACCAAATTGACGAATGGCAAGAGCTACCGGCAAATTTTCAAGACTACTGTCGGCAATGAAAGTCATACGATACCATTGAACACCCGGTGTAAAACCCGCTGTCCATTTACCTATTTGTTTGTCGTAGTTATTTTTTATCAGGAGCCAAAGCGAATCAGAATATTCGGGGCTAGAAAATTGAGCGCTATCAAGAGGAGAATACCTCCACTGCTGCACATGTCCGGAAGTAAGACTATCCTTCGTCAGGTAAAGTGTTTGAGCATTTAATATGCACGAGCAAGTAATAAGAAAACCGAAGCAATAAGCCTGTCTAAGGTTATGAATGAGCTGTTGAATGGCCTTCATGGTTTGATTTGATATTCCTCAATTACGAGGTGACAGGTTACAAGAAATTAGATAAGGTTTATGACGAATATAGCTAATATTATTATTTGCGAACGAATGGCCTTCAAAGCCCCATCCCAACTCCACCAGCACGTCCAAACGATTACGGCAGTGCACAGCGCGACACTCAAAAATGCGCTCGCTCCATGCTAGTAATTTGCGCATAGTGAAGAGCAACGAACCGATTGGTTCTTGTTATGCCTTCACTTGATTCTTATCAACCCTCTCACCCCGAATACTCATGAACCAACTCCTGCCATCGGTATACGTTTGACAAACAAAACCAATCAATCATGAAAACAATCCAACTCATTATTGCCATCAGTATGATGACATTAAAGGCGGTCGCGCAGAACCAATCAGGTACTGAAAAAACAAACGTGGACCAATCATGCGAGACTACATTTATCACACTTGGTACAGGCCTTAATTCGAATTATGGACTCGCCGGATTGGGTGTCGATTTCAAGCTCATGGATAAAGTTCAAGGATCTGTTTCGGGTGGCTTGGGCTCATGGGGATTTAAAAGCGCCGCCGAGCTTCGTTACTTCTATTCCGGATGTATGCAAAAGGGTTCGGCTATTGCCGCAGGTATTGCCTACGCAAGCGGACTTCCTGAAATGGAAACAGAGCTAGAATTATCCAACGAGGAATCTAAAAATGTAACGTTGGAATTGGGGGCACAAACCAACCTGCAATTGTCGTGGTACAAGTCGTATGCGATTAAAGAGCACCATCGCTTCTTTTTCCAGGTGGGATACTCATTCCCGATTACCGGCATCAACTACAAGGTAACCTCCGGCGAAACTCTTTCCGATTTATCCAAAACAACCATGAAAATGATGGCGCCGGGTGGTGTGCTCGTGGCTACAGGATTTGGTTTTGGGTTTTAAAACGTATTTCGTTTGAATGACACCATGCTCTCGCTTGGAGCGTTAGCTTTGCTGCATGTCGGAATGGAAACTCCTTTCACAGAAAAGAATCAATCCTGAACAATGGGATGCTTGCATTGCTCGCCAAAATGGCGAGGTGTTTTCCGAGGCTTGGTATTGGAACGCTGTATGCAAGTCTTGGAAAGGATGGGTGTTGGGCAATTACGAAGCAGTCATTCCGTGGCCCGTTCAACATAAGTTTGCTGTGATACCAACACTGAAAACTCCGCTTTATGTGAAGTGGATTGAAGGCGAGGAATCGCACATACGCGAAAGCCTTTCACGTTTTCGGGGGATTAAGAAACTGCATGTGCTTTTTGAAGGCAACCGCTCCACGGAAAAGCAGGTTCAAATCCTGCAACTTTCTCCGCAATGGGAGCCTTCGCAGGAACTCGCTAAAAACCTGCGTAAGGCAGAAAAGAATCAACCGGAGTGGGTGCAGCATGTTGTGTGGGCCGATTTTCAGAAGTGCATGCAACGCTTTCATCCCTACCCGTGGCCCAACATTCAGCAACAAACCATGCAACGTTTGTATGAGGCGGCCTCTGCCCTTGGACGCGGCGCTATTTGCGGTGTTCGTATAAATAACGAGTGGGCTGCCATGCAGTTTTACATACATCATCGGGGTCGTTTATACCTGATTCAAAATGTAGTCAACCCGCAATTGCGATCGCACGAACCGATGCCATGGCTGCTCTATCAGTTATTCCTCCATTGTCGTTCCATCGAGTCAGAAACTCGTGTCAACTTTATGGGCTCTTCCAATCCGGGGGTCGCACGCTTCAATGAGAAGTTTGGGGCAATGAACAAGTCTTATCTCGAGTTATAAGTGACCGTAATTGGGTTTCGAAGGAAGAAAAACATGGTTACTTCTCAAAGCGATAAATAGAATAAACGTCCATAAACGTTTTTCTTTCCACGGGCTCCCCGTAGTGCTTTGTCAGAAATTCAATAATGCCGTTATGAGGATAGGCAAGTTTGGTGTTTCCGTCATAATATGCTACAGATCGTACTGTAGATGTATCGATTTGTAAGTTGGAACTGTCATGTGATATCAATATTCTATTTCTAAGCAGCTCCCTTCGCAGTCCTTCTTTGAAACGAGTGTAACCTTGCTCGTTTACGAGTTTTATTCCCGCGGTATCCCGCATGTGTTCCTTCCCGTTATAAAAAATAGAATTATCGAAGTAATAGGTGAAATCTACATCTTGATAACCGGGCCCAACAATACTCAAATTTGACCTGGAATGATAATCTTGGAAAGCGTAAATCGTATCACGATTGTCGACATTGTATGAGGGAGTGTATTCAATGTTGAAGATGTATAGCGCCATCAAAACGGCTAGAGCCACAAATTGAATAGCCCGAACTTCGAACCATTTCAGAAGTGTGATTGCGCTTAGCAATAGCGCAGGAATCGAAAAACAGAGATAGCGGTCTATGAATATGGGCATTTTCATTGAAATGAAGTAAGTTCCAATGAGTGGTATGATTGCCCAAAGTGCTATGGCCTTTTCGTAAACGGATAAATTACCTCGAATGAGGTGCAGAGTAATTCCTATGGATGAAAATATGAGGGCAGAAACCAATGCAACATTTAATAGAGGATGCTCGGAAAAGAGAAGCTCTGCTCGAGTGCTAAGCAACACCATACAGAGCAGTAGCCCGGCAAATCCTGCGAAGAATGCTCTTTTAATTAAAAGTCGGATAGTGAAGAACAGGCCAACCAGGGTTAGAGTAAGGGTTACCGAATGGTCGTTTAAGAATTGATTAAGCAGGTGATTGAAAATCTGAATATCAAGTGGAGCTTGTATCGAAGACACCTCTTGTTGTGTTGTTATAAATCGGTCCACCAGAAAAACGCCCAATGGTAAATAGCACAAAAAAACGAATGCTGTAGAAAGTGTAATTCTTCGCAAAATCTTTTTACGCAGGTCAGCTACTAGCAGCATGATTGACCATTGAGTTGCAACCATGAGCCAACCAAAGTAATGAGAGGAGCAGGTTATTAGAACCGCTATCACCCATAATACCTGATATATCAAATGTTCATCTTCATAGACCTTCAAGTAGTAATAGATCATAAACAACGAACCTGCAACCAGAACACAATAGGCGCGGTCGAGATGAGAAAAATTCATTAAAAGGCTTGATCCTAAGTAAAGTGCTGAGACACTAACAGCGCCTAAGTTGCCATCAATTCTTTTGCCTATGAGGAAGAGCGGTATTGCTCCAAGGCTCATTATTAAAGTGGGAAGCCAACGCAATGCGCCGGCATCCTCTCCGAAAATGTATGACCAAAAATGAAGCAGTATTTCAAAGGTGGGTGGATTATTGGTGTCGAGAATTATTGGAACGAACTGATGAATACTTAATTGAGAGAAGTATAGGGTAAATGGCTCATCCCTGCTCATGGCTGTTAAATCGTTATGCCATCCTCGAATTAGTAAGTTGATTAAGAAGAACAAAAGGCATAAGTATCCCGAGCGTAATCGCGATAGCTCATTCAACCAGGCCATTGCATGATTTTTCATGGGTGTAAATTATTCGATAGTTGTCATCGTTGCGTTTTGGATGAATTATTTTGCACCCATGGAGAAGGATATTCTTGATAAATCGGCATGTTTTGAAAGCATAGTAAATAACCGGCGTGCGGTTCGAAAATTCGATCCCACGGATTATGATCCGCTATCGGTAACTCGCAGTTTGGAACGCGCTCATCTTGCACCAAGCAGCAGCAACATGCAGCTGTGGGAGTTTTACCGCGTCAGCACACCCGACACCATGAAGTTGTTGTCGAAATTTTGCATGGGGCAAAACACCACGGAAACTGCACGCGAAATGATTGTGGTCGTGGTACGTCCCGATTTATGGAGGCGAAGGGCTCAGAGTAATTTCAACTTTGTGAAGGAAAATCTCGGTGATCGCCCGGCGTTTAAAGGGCGCAGCGCGTTGACTTATTACAGCAAACTGATGCCAATGCTCTACAACAATGATGCATTGGGTATTCGCGGGGCCATCAAAAAGCTGGTCGCTTGGTTCATTGGCCTGCGCCGTCCCATGGTGCGACAAGTATCAGGCACGGATATGCGCATCGTGGCGCACAAAAGTGCCGCATTGGCCGCCCAGACATTCATGCTTTCCATGGTTGCTGAAGGCCACGACACCTGTCCGGTGGAGGGCTTTGACAGCAAGCGTGTTAAGCAATTACTGAATCTTCCTCGCAGAGCTGAAATCAATATGGTCATCACGTGTGGTAAGCGAATTCCGGAGGGTATTTATGGACCTCGTTTCCGTGTGCCATTAAGCGAGGTAGTGTTTCAGCGATAATGGAATCAATATAAATACGGCATTCCCTGCATAGTTCAGGGCTGCTTTCGTTACATTTGGACATTAACCAGAGAGCCATTCACCGACCATTTCGGTGAGTAGTTTAAACAAATCACCCGTTATGAAACTGACAGCTACGCCGTCGCTGTTTAGTCATGCGCATATCCGCATGGACTTGCTCCAACAGCGAGCGTTCAATTTGCGATGGGCTGCAGTCGAACCGGATGTTATTCCTCTTACAGCAGCCGATCCCGATTTTCCATGTGCTCCTGAAATTGCAGATGCTATTGCTCGCTATGCGCACGATCGATACCTTTCTTATGCTCCCGCTGAAGGATTGCTCTTCTTTCGTGAAGCAATGGCCAACTATTATCATTCTCGAAAAAACGTTCAAGTAGAAGCTGTCGGTGTAATGGCATGTGATAGTGCTGCCTTCGGAATTATGGCAGTGTGTAGGGCGCTTCTGCAACCGGGCGAGGAAGCAATCGTTTTTAATCCGGTTGACTTTCTTTTTAAACATTGCGTGGAATCCTGCGGTGGAGTTGCCGTTTTGTGGGATATGCCTCTCTCTCCATTTGAGGAGCCTGATTTCGGCGTACTTGAGCAAGTTATCACGCCTCGCACAAAGCTGATTTGCCTGTGTAATCCTCTCAATCCAACGGGGAAAGTCTTCTCGCGCGAAGAATTGAAGCGCATGGCAGCGATTGCCGAAAAGCACAATCTTTATATTCTCTCTGATGAGATTTGGAGCGATATCGTTTTCGAACCCAATCGATATGTAAGTATGGCTTCCATAGAGGAAGCAGCCATGCGCACGGTCGTAGTGACGGGCTTCAGCAAGTCTTATGGTCTTGCGGGTTTGCGCGCCGGGGCTGTGTTATCCCCTAATCGCGATTTGATTGAACGGATAGTGGTTGCCTCCGATCAACGCAGTACAGTGCACGGATGCAATGTGCTTGCACAAGTAGCTGCTACTGCCGCATTGAATGAAGCACAGCATTGGCTTACTGATTTTCTAGTTCATCTAACCGCCATGCGCAACTTAACGGTCGACGCGCTCAACCGCTTGCCCGGGGTTGAATGTGCGCAACCTCAGGGTTGTTATGTGGCTCTTGCCAACATATCGAAGACGGGATTTACGGCAACAGAAATTCATAGAAAATGGTACGATGAAGCGCGAGTTGCAGTTGTGCCCGGTTTACCACAATGGTTCGGAAGTCGAGCGGATGGTCATATACGCATAAGTTTTGCTACCTCTGAAGACATTCTCAACGACGCCATCGAACGAATCAATAAATGCATGCAATTATGAGTAAAACAGTAATTATTGGCGGAGGCGTTGCGGGTTTATCGCTCGCTATTGCACTCAGAAAAATGGGTCTCGAAGTGATTGTGTGTGAGCGCGAACCTAGAGATCACAGCAACGGACATGCTTTTTTGATTCATCCCGAGGCCATGCGTGTATTGGAGGGTATTGTTGAAACGGATCCTTATCACCTAATGCCCGGCAGGAGTATAGACCGACTTTTTCTCAAGAACTCAAATGATCAATTACTGGAAGAAGTCGAACTCGATGGTTGGATTTGCATGAAACGCTGCGAGGCCATGGGCGCTCTGGCATCTCAGTTACCGGAAGAGGCAATCAATTATGGCTACCAGTTCTCTCATTTTATTATGAAGGACGACATGGTGCATGCTGCAGCATTTAAGAATGGAGAGGTTGTTTATGGAGATGTATTTATCGGAGCCGATGGTTCCAAATCTGCTGTTCGAACCGCATTGTTCGGGCCAACAAATTATACCCCCATTCTCGTCAAGGAAATACTGGGAACAATAAACAACAAAGCGCTTTTCGATCGCCACCCAAATCACTTCACCAAATACCTGAGTGTTGACAAAGGTTTGGCGGTTGGTTTCATTCCATGCAACGACGAAGAGTTAATCTGGTTCATGCAATTTGATGTTTCACTAGCTGATAATGAGGTCAAGTCAGCTGAAGAGATTGCAGAGTTTTGTCAACGAATGATACAGTATTTCCCTGACGAAGTAAAGGAGATTATGGAGTGCAAATCGGTTGTGGCAAACTACGTGTGGAACACGACTGATTTCGATTTGCTTCCTACCTTTCACAAGGGCAATGTTCTTTTAATCGGCGATGCCGCACACGTAGCTCTTCCATTTACCAGTGCCGGTGTTACCAATGCTCTTTTGGATGTCGATGCGTTAACCGCCCTGTGGAAGGACGGAGTTGCTTTTCAGGATGTGTGCGAAACCTTATACCGGAATCGCTCACAATCGATTAGAGGTCATGTGGAGATAGGAAGGCAGATACGATCCAGTTTCTTGAAGGGAGCGGCGTCAGAAGTACGACTTCCACTTATTCAAGATTTGAGTGTTTTGCAGAAAGAATAATTTTACTATCTTGCTCTTGACTAATTCTTAACTATTCTATTTCAGTGTTGAGAGCTGCACTCATAGTGATGGCAATTCTTTTGGTGTCTGCTTGGACGTCCGGGTTCCGAGCACAATGCACTTATAACAATACTTTTTACACGGTTCTTTCTCCACCCTGTCCTGGAACCGAGGTTGCTCCTTGTGTTTTGGGTGGTGAGTATGTGACGGTGAATGTTACTGCAGGAAACGTATATACTTTTTCAACCTGCTCAACACCCTCATTCGATTCTCAAATTACCTTATTCAATGCGAACGGTACACTTTTCTTGGGGTATAATGATGACGCTTGTGGATTGCAATCGAGTGTGAGTTGGACCGCAACTTATACGGGACAGGTGCAAGTGTTGGTTGATCAATACTTTTGTTCCAATGCTGCAGTCTGTATTGATCTTACAGTCACCTGTTCCAACGGTGCTGCGGAAGATTGTGGCTACGATAATCTTATTGTAAACACAGTTATGCCGCCATGCCCGGGTCAATTGGATTATGGTTGTTTATTCGCAGGAGAGGCGCTCGATGTAGAGGTTGTTGCGGGAAACACCTATACATTTTCAACGTGCAATTCGCCCACGTTCAACTCAGTTCTTACTCTTTACGATCAGTTCGGTATTTCCGTGTTGGCGTCCAATGACGATGCATGCGGTTTTCAATCGGAAATTGTTTGGATAGCTACTTACTCGGGTATTGTAACCTTGCTCCTCGATGAATTTCCATGTTCATCGAACTTGACATGTATGGATGTCACCATTACTTGCGAGGCTGCTATCGGAGGTGGTGATGGTTGTAATACGAATACTGTTTTATGTCAGAACAATGCAGGTCCTTTTGGTTTCGGCGCTGCAGGCAACCCGGTTAGCTCTTGCCTCGACTGGCTTGCGACTTCCCAGTTTGCATACATTCTTGTCAATATTACATCAACCGGGCCCCTCAACTTACTCATTCAAGGCGATGGTGCAACAGGTTTTTTGGACGTGTCGGTTTTCAATGTGCCTTCAGGTGTTGATCCCTGCGCGGCTATTCAAAATTTATCCAATGAAATCGGATGCAAC
Organism: Flavobacteriales bacterium; assembly: GCA_046303175.1. Lineage (GTDB taxonomy): Bacteria > Bacteroidota > Bacteroidia > Flavobacteriales_D > Sanyastnellaceae > JAIBBG01. The sequence goes on along the minus strand of JBKCGW010000084.1, from coordinate 6,623 downwards.
TATGCCACGTTTTCCAGTGGTTGCAACCAATTTGGTTCGTCTTATCCTTGTTTGTCATCCGTTCCTTCGCCGATTGTAACAGCGGGTCAGACAATTATGATTGTGGTGGAAGATTGGATGAATGGATCATCGAATAATTTCAACTTGCAATTGGGGCCTCCGCCTAACGCTCAATCTGGTCCACCCAATCCAACCATTACAACGGTGGGCCCATTCTGTCTCAATGCGGCCCAGATTCAACTGAACGCCATAGATATGGGTGGAACATGGACCGGTCCCGGTGTTTCTTCAGAAGGACTTTTTAATCCTGCCTTGGCGGGTATCGGAACTCATTTTATAGGGTATTCGATTGGACAACCTCCTTGCACCGCAAGCAGCAATACTGCAATTGATGTACTAACAGCGCCCGAGGCTGAAATTGTTGCATCGGATAGTTTTATTTGTCCCGGTCAGTCCGTGGTATTAACCGCAAGCGGTGGGGGAAGTTATACGTGGAATACCGGTGCAACGTCACCATCCATAACTGTATCACCGACAACCAGTGCGGTTTATACTGTCAATGTTACCCTTCCCGGGGGCTGCAATGCTACTAGTGGTGAGTTTATTGTTGTTACGCCGCAACCGGTAACTTCCATAATTACCGCAAACTAAACGCTTGGGTGCATGCCAAAACTCCTTCTTGCCAAGATCGTAACGAAATTCTTGTGTTGAACTCCCATCGTTGAGTATCCAGTTTGGAATAGGCTGGACGTTTTGCTTTAGTAGGAAACTGAGCGCTATTCACCGGCGTTACCGGAATATCGAGATGATTTGCTTTCATTATTTCTTTAGCAAAGTCATACCACGATGCTTCTCCTAATTGAGTGTAATGATAAATTCCGTACGGTATAGGTTTTTCTTCCATTAGGCGATGCTTAAGCAGAGTGATAATGTCTTCGGCCAGATAGCGAGCATACGTGGGTGAAGCAATCTGATCGCTAACTACCGATAGTGCCCCTTTCTCATGTGCCAGTCGGAGCATGGTTTTAAAGAAATTATGTCCGAATGAACTATACAACCAAGAAGTTCGTAAGATGAAATAGCGATCACTTACAGCGTCTATAGCCCTTTCTCCTTGCAGCTTACTCAGCCCATAATAATTGATGGGATTCACTTCATCAAACTCGCTGTAGGGTGTTGTTTTTTGTCCGTCAAAAACATAATCCGTGGAAACATGAACGAGCAGTGCTTGTGAAGATTTGCAGGCTTTGGCTAGATAGCCGACACCGAGATTGTTGCTTGCATCTGCTCCTTCATGATCTTCTTCTGCCTTCTCAACATTGGTATAGGCTGCCGCATTAATTACTGCATCGGGTTTTATCTCCGAAATTCTCTCTTCATTCAACGATTCAATCGCAATATCCCATTCGTTTCTTGTGAAGAATAAAAATTCCATATCCGGGTGTTCCAATGATACCTGCTTAAGCTCGAGTCCTAATTGACCGTTGGCTCCCGTTACTGCGATGCGCAATTTTTTTCTATCCATAGAGCGAAGGTAATTCCTGTTCTTTGAACAATGTGTTTCCTCAATAATTGTATCTTTGTTTCGTTGGCATAGTACTTGGCAACCCCGGGAAAAATTATCACTATGAAAAGTTACCTTCCTATCGCAATTCTCTTAGTTGCTTTTGCAACGTGTAGGATGGATTTATTTGCCCAACGTCGTTCTCCAAATTTGAATTTTGGCGTTCAGGTGGTTCAGCCTCTCGGTGAATTTTCAAACAACTACACAGGTCTGCCCGCCGGTATTGGTACCTCTTTCTCTATGCCAATCCTAAGAACACCGGTGGAATGGGGAATTGGATATGCATGGAATAGCATGGGTTCAAGCGATCAAGATATCGTTGCATTAATCAACCAGGACTCCATCAACGGAAACGTTTATTCCAATGGTAACCTGGCTATCCGAAGCAATAGCAGTCGTTTTTTGTCGCATGCGCGTGTTCGTCCTTTAAACGGGAAAATCCAACCATATGCGGATGTTTTTGGTGGACTTGAATCGTTTAAAACAACCACGACCATAACTATCGACAACAGTGGATATAGTTCGGAACTTTCAACCAATCGCGACCATCTCGACATGACCCTCCTTTATGGCTGGGCTTTTGGTTTGCGTGTTCGTTTGGCGCCAACCATTTTCGTTGAGGCTCGTTACGAGAATATCGCAGGAGGGTTGGTCAAATACGTTGATGAAGAAAGTATTGAAATCAATAGTGATAATTCAATCGCCTTTGACCTGAAGGAATCTACAACCAATAGATCGGTGTATCAGTTGGGCGTGGCGTTTGGGTTTTAAAATCATTCTGTAAACGAAAAGGGCGGCTCTTAAAGCCGCCCTTTTTGTTGACTGCTCAACAAAATTCTTCAAATGCTGTCTTTAAATGTTCAGCTATCATATCTGCCGTGCGGCCTTCGATGTGGTGGCGCTCTATCATATGCAATAGTTTTCCATCCTTGAAAAGGGCGATGCTCGGAGATGATGGCGGATAGGGGAGCATATATTTTCTAGCGCGATCAACAGCGTCGCGATCAACACCCGCGAAGCTTGTCGCAAGTTTGCTCGGCAGTTTCGAGGCGGTCTGAACGGCTTTGCGAACTCCCGGGCGCATGCTGCCCGCTGCACATCCGCAAACTGAGTTGAGGACAACCAAAACGGTGCCCGCAGAATTTACGGCCGAATCAACTGCTTCTGGTGTCATTAATTCTTCAAAGCCAACCTGGTCAAGCTCTTGACGCATTGGGGCTACTAATTCCGGTGGATACATGGTAATAACTATTTTATGTTGCAAAAATGCACCTTCCTGCCCATTACAAGGCAACGTGTGCTGTTAATCATTTAAAACGCGGTCAATCATCGCGCGTATCTCTTCGCCACTCGACGGGCGCGGTGCATCTACACTAACGATTTTACCGTCTTCGTCAATGAGCATGAAGCGTGGAATGGAGTTCACGACATACAGGTAGCTCATGGTCTTTTCCATTTCCTGACTTTGGTGCAACTGAAGACCACTCATGGATTCACGTGCAATGAACGTTTTCCAGGCGCTCACATCTTTATCGGTGCTCACACTAATGAACTGAATGTTTTTACCGTGGTAAGCTTCTTCGAGTGTTTTCAAAAACGGTATCTCACGCTTGCACGGACCACACCAAGTGGCCCATGTATCGATATAAACGACCTTTCCCCGGTAATCGCTTAGTTTGCTCACATTCCCTTCAGCATCGTAAAACTCTGCATCAGGGGCCATTCTGCCGGCGTACAAATGCTCATATTGAGCTGCATATTTCCTTACCGAAGCAATGAGCTTTTCATCCTTTGACACTTTTTCCAAGGTCGCAATGAAAGATGAAAGATCGGCTGTGCCAACATCTTTCAAAACCTGCGGCATGAACTCACTGATAAGCACACTTTTGTTGCGCTCGGGTTTAACCCATTCTCCTATTACCGCCACGACAAGCTCGTAATAATGAGCCGGCGATTTATCGGTACCGGCTTGGAAGCGAAGGTTGGCTTCAAGCGATGCTTTATTGAGTGCAAAGGATTTGTACGATCCATCGTAAGCCATCGACTCATCGTTTAAGTCGAGCGAGGCACTGAATTTTTCAATCTTCTCGGGCATGGCTGTCATCCCCGATTTGGCCATCTGATTTTTATAATTAATCAGTTCTTGACCCATTTGGAATTCGTATATCTTCTTTTCGAAAACAACGAAAGGAGTGATGAAATCGTTGGCCTTTTTGTTTGTTTCAAGTAAGCCTATACGAGCGGTTCGAACTGAATCACGCAACTGATAGAATCTGTCGGCAGATAAAGAAGAAAGCTTAAATGACGGATATGCAGCAGTAAACGCTCGGTCTTCCTTGGAACGTTGCAACAAATGATTGCAGTATGCTGCGCTTGAGCCGGTAATTTTTGCTTCGGTCAGATTCACCGAATTGATAGTTAAGCTCACTTCGTCGGATGGAAGCAAATAAAGCGGGATGGTTTGCCGATTATAATCAATCGTAAAGTAATTGGCTGTGTTTTGATCTATAAGCAGATCGAATTTGCCGTCACTTGATAGCTTAATCGTATCCGTTCTTCCTTGGTTTTTGAGTAAAAAGAAATCGCGTTGCGGATTGCTGATAGTGCCCTTCAGGTTGGTTTTTGAGCTCTGTGAAAGAACAGTCTGCGGCAATGCCAGCCAGCAACCGAAAGAGAGAAGCAGTGCTACAAGATGTTTCATGACTTCATGTTTATGGCGATACTCAATTCGTCGAGTTGCTTTTGATCGATGGTACTTGGTGCGTCAATCATCACATCGCGACCGCTGTTGTTTTTGGGGAATGCAATGAAATCGCGGATACTTTCAGCCCCGCCAAACAATGCGCAGAGACGATCAAATCCAAAGGCAATTCCTCCGTGAGGCGGTGCGCCGTATTCAAATGCATTGAGCAAGAAACCGAATTGTTTTTGCGCTTCATCGGGTGTGAAGCCCAGCAAATGGAACATGCGTGATTGAATATCGCGATCGTGGATACGAATGGATCCTCCGCCAATCTCAACACCATTCAACACGAAATCATAGGCATTTGCGCGCGCATCACCGGGAGATGTTTCGAGCAGATGGAAATGCTCAGGTTTGGGTGCAGTGAAGGGGTGGTGCATGGCAAACCAGCGCTGCTCATCTTCATTCCACTCCACGAGCGGGAAGTCTACGACCCAAAGCGGCTTGAATTCATCCGGGTTGCGCAGATTCAATTTCGACCCCATCAACAAGCGTAGCTCACTCAGTTGCTTACGCGTGCTGTTCAATTCACCGGAAAGGATCAATAGCAAATCACCTTTCGATGCATTTGTGTGCTGCGCAATGGCAGTCCAATCTTCTTGGCTATAAAATTTATCGACCGACGATTTGAAGCTGCCGTCTTCGTTGTACATGCAATACACCAGACCCTTGGCACCAATCTGCGGACGCTTCACCCAATCGGTTAATTCGTCCACTTGTTTGCGTGTATAGTTTGCGCATCCGGGCACCACGATACCTAAGACAGCTTCAGCGCTGTCGAATATCGCAAAGCCCTTGCCTTGCATAGATGTGGTGAGGTCCTGAAACTCCATTCCAAAACGAACGTCGGGCTTGTCGTTTCCGTAACGACGCATCGCATCGTCGTAGGTCATACGTGGCACGCCGTCGATGTCAATGCCTTTCACGGTCTTGAACAAATGACGCACAAGACCTTCGAATGTGTTGAGAATGTCTTCTTGCTCTACAAAGGCCATTTCGCAGTCGATCTGAGTAAACTCCGGTTGACGATCGGCGCGTAAATCTTCATCACGGAAACAACGCACAATCTGATAGTAACGGTCATAGCCTGCAACCATCAAGATTTGTTTGAACGTTTGAGGCGATTGAGGAAGGGCATAGAATTGTCCTCCGTTCATGCGAGAGGGAACAACAAAGTCACGCGCGCCTTCGGGTGTACTCTTGATGAGGTAAGGTGTCTCAACCTCCATAAACGCCAATGAATCGAGGTATTTGCGTGTTTCGATGCCAATGCGATGACGAAGCATCAAATTATTCTTCAATGGATTTCTTCTCAGGTCGAGGTAGCGCCATTGCATGCGTAAATCATCACCGCCATCACTTACGTCTTCAATGGTGAATGGAGGCGTTTTGCTGCCGTTCAGAATTTCAAGTTTTGTTACCTGCAATTCGATGTCGCCGGTAGGCATGTTAGGGTTTTTAGCAAAGCGCTCAATCACGTTCCCTGTTGCTTTCACTACAAACTCACGACCGAGTGAACGCGCTGCGGACATGATATCAGCGGGTGTTTTGCCTTCTTCGAAAAACAACTGCGTGATGCCGTAACGGTCGCGTAGGTCAACCCAAAGCATGCCGCCTTTGTCGCGTGTGCGCTGCACCCAGCCACTCAGCGTTACTTCTTGTCCATTATGTTCAATGCGGAGTTCACCGCAGGTGTGTGTTCTGTGCATACAATAAGAAAATGAGAATAGGTGCAAAGATAGTTCGTGCTGCCTTAGAACTTCGTAGTTCTCTCTGAGTCTCTGCGGTTAATTGTTTACCGCGCGGTATAACGGAAATCAAAACGGCCCGCTAAAGCGAGCCGTTTTGAATATTCTTTGGTAGGACTATTTCAATGTAAAGTTTACCGGAATGGTCATTACCAATCGCACCGGACGTCCATTCTGTTTAGCAGGTGCGAACTTTTTCAGTTTGCGAACTGCGTTTTCAGCAACCTTACTCAGGTTCGGACCACCTTGCACACCGCGTTGAACGCGCACATTGGTTACAGCACCATCTTTTTCTACTACGAACTGCACATACACTTTACCCTGGATGTTGTTTTCCTTCTCCATTTCGGGATAAGGAGCATTTTCCATGATATCTTTTTGCATCTGCAATTCACCGCCCGGGTACTGTGGCATCTCTTGAGCGAATGATACCGGTTCTTCCGGCTTTACTTCTTCAATGATAGTTACCACCTCTACCGGACCTACCGGACCTTCTTCACCTTCTTGCGTAACAGTCGAGATGTTTTGGTCTTTCAGTTCTTCCACTGCTGGTGGCGGATCTTTAACC
>JBKCGW010000083.1:0-1967 GCA_046303175.1 Flavobacteriales bacterium | reverse complement strand
GAACCTGCAAATAGGATAGAACATCAGTGTTGTAGAAACTCAACGGCGTGCGAAAGAGAAATGACTCTTGCTGTCCTTGCGATTTACTGAATGAAAGGACCATGATGGTTATAGCTAGAAATCTCCTCATTGCATCGAGTTTTTCTGTTTCAATAAAACATGCTCTTCCCAAAACTTTTTGTTGAGCTCATATTCTTCCCTCGGTTGACTTTTCTGCGCAAAAGGGCGAGCGTAACCACCGGGGAAGGCAGTGATGATAGAGAGGCCTTCCTCAGTTTCTTGAGCAATTATGCAAAACTCAGCTGTTAATGGCAGCTGTGATACCAACCCTATTTCAATGGTATAACCTTCCCGAATTTCGCGCACGATGGCGTGTGCAGGCAAATGGGATCGTTGAGCCAGACCGGAAGTACCTGCCATGCGCCCGTCGGCAATGCGGAAACAGAATGCCGATTTGCCGGACGATTGAGGTATTATTTGTATTGGGGCGGTTGCATTCAAATAAGACAATAAATCATCTGGCGTGGAAAACGTACTTTTCAAGAAGTGACTGCCTGCAAGATTTTCAATGTCGAAATGACGAGCTACATGTTTGCGTCCCGCATCACTGAAATAAAAGATGTATTTCATTTTTCCTTTCGGCGCTTTAACTTTTTACGAGTATACCGTTCTACTTTCTTTGCGTGATGTGGAAATAGATATCTAAGAACAAATGTGGCACCGGTTAGCAGTAGAATTATGAATATCGAGTAAAATGAAAACATACTCCATTCTAAACGGGCACGTACGTTCTCTATAGATCCCATTATGGCCTCTGTTGCATCGAGCGCGGAGATTACAGATATCAAGGTCAATAGAAATGCTTGACGCTTCTCTTGATCTTCTTGAATGGTAGAAGCGAGATTACTCAAACGTTTCTCGAAGACTTCAATTTCTTCATTTACCCCAAGAGCCTGCCGCATGCAATCGAAAATCATATTCGGCAAGAAGTTGAAGGAAATGTGGCGGAAGTCATAGTTATTGAGGAAGCGCTGGAATTTGTCGCGGTACTTTACAGGATCCGATAAAAACTGCGCGTTGAATTTGAATAAGCTGTAGCGAACGAATAGGTTGTACATGTAAATCCCGAAATAAACGCGGTTCCAATTGTGGAAAGCGAAGTCTTTCGTGTTGGAGTTCAACGGGCGGTAATTATTCGTGCCGATAATCGTGAATGAATCAAGAAGTGCGAGGCCTTCATAATTGTGAAAGGCACTGAGCTTGTTTTGCATAAGTTCATCGTAGTAGGATTCCGACGGCTTATTGAAGCCGAACCCAGACACACAGCCGATAGGTGAACTTGTTCCTATTTCATACAAGAGGTGGTCGCGATCATAGGGGTGATCAGCGCTCGATTCGGGCATGTCAATTACAGTATATACCTTGAATTTTGAGCCACTGTATTCATCTGATTCAAGGTTATCGCCAACCAGTGGAATATTCAACAACAACTCACGACTAATCCATTTGTGAAATTCTATGGCGCCGGTTCCATCCAACACCTTTGTTTCAAAGGATCTTGAGCGATTGATGAGCTGGGATAAATCAGCCAACTCATTGGTAATGGGAGTCAGGGTCAATGAGAATATACCGATGCCATCAGGGAATAAATAGATCTCTTGTCTGTTAGAACGGAATGCGAATAGTACTGTTTCTGATTCTTGAATCTTAGAATTATATTGTTCATATAAGAACGTACTTTCCAGTGTTTTATCACGCTGGAAGGTGCTGATTTTCTCCTTTCGGAAACCATCAACATCCATGCGGTCTTTGCCGGTAAACATGAAGTCGCGGAACTCGGAGTAGTAGATGTTTTTGTAACTGGAAATAGTCCCCTGCTTTGCTTTTTCTCTTTCCTCGGAGCTCATTTTAGCATAAGCTTGAGGGTCCAACTCAATGGTCTTCATCGGGTCATATCCATCCAGAGG
>JBKCGW010000082.1:0-7677 GCA_046303175.1 Flavobacteriales bacterium | reverse complement strand
CGCAGACCAAGAAGCGGTCACACCAGCAGGCAAGCCGGTTGCAGGTCCAATTCCAGTAGCGCCTGTGGTAGTATGCGTGATGGAAGGAAGTAAATCTCCGAGGCAAATAGTGGGTGATGCGGAGGCAGCAGTTACAGTGTTTACCGGTGTAACATCAATGAGTACAGAACCTTGCACAGGCGTAAGGCACGAATTCGGACCGGTAAAAGAAACACTTATCAGAGAATATGTTGCGGGTGCGCTTAACGCGGGTGTGGTTAAAGTGGCTGTGCCCGCAGCATTCAAAGAAATGGTCGAAGATGCTCCGCCATTCACTTGATAGGTGGCAGTTGCATTTGGTGTCCCTGTGAATTGGATACTCGCAGTTTGGCCACTGCAGACTGTGCTCGTTCCTGAAATAGTTGCATTCAGCTGAGGTAACACGGTAATAACTGCCGTACCACTTGCAGCTGCCAAACAGAATGGTGAGGTGCCACTCTGCACGCCGGTAAGGGTGTAGGTTGCATTGGCTGTTAGCTGCCCCGTTGGAACAATCGCCGTTCCCGCATTATTAAGAACAACAGCCTGCGAAGGACCGCCGTTAACGGTGAAGAGCGCTGTTGAATTCGGCGTACCATTAAACGTAATGTTTGCAATGCCATCATAGCAGATGGTAGATGTTCCACTAATGCTCACGGTTGGCGCAGGCGGAATCGTAACTACTGCATTACCCGTAAGAGGCTGAGAACATACCGGATTACTTCCAATGGAAGCACTCACCAAGTTAAATGTTGTAGTTGCATTAATCGCGGCCGTATTAACGCTTCCTTGTCCGTTCGCATCCAAAACAACCGTTTGGTTGCCTGAACCTCCGTTGTAAGTTACTGTAGCTCCCGGTGTGCCGGTGAAGGACAGCTGTGTGGTTGCTCCCGCGCAAAGGATGGTATCACCCGAGATGGTAGCCGTGGGTAAATCCACTAAATTGACAATAACAGGAGCCGAAGTGGCCGAGCATCCTTGCGGATTGGTAACCGTTACCGAATAACTTCCACCTGCATTTACGTTTACAGTCTGAGTAACAGGACCGTAATTCCACAAATACTGATCAGCTACACCTGAAATCAAGGTTACCGAACCTCCTTGACAAATCGTTATCGGACCAGCAGGATTAATCGTTGCAACAGGCAACGGATTCACGGTAACTGTGATGTTAGCAAAAGCCGGCGTGCAAGGTCCCGCAGGATCATTCGTTGTCAACGTAATAACAACCGTTCCTGAAGTAATCGCTGGTGTATATGTAGTGCTTAGCGCATTCGCATTCGCAAATGTTCCGCTCGGTGCCGACCAAGTAGCCGAAGTGGCACTGCCACCAATCAGTCCATTCAGATTTACAACACCACCTGCACACACCGCCTGATTAGCTCCCGCGTTCACTGTAGGAAGCGGATCAATCGGAACCGTCAGTTGAGCCGTTGTTGCGCACTGTGTTGCTGGACTAGGCGTAAAAGTATAGGTCGTTGTAGTGGTGTTATTGATGGCCGGTGTCCAAGTACCTGTTATAGCAGGCACGTTGGTTGAAGCAGAGGGCAGCGTGATTGCAGTTCCGCTGCAGAAAGGTCCTATTGGATTGAATGTTGGCAACACCGGATCGGGAGCAACTAACACAATTGAGTTATCTTGAACAGAGAATGGAGCTACGCAATCGTAATCCAAATATGTAGCCGTGCCGGATTGTGAGAAGTTTACATAGGCGCCGTCGCTATCCACGAGTGGACCTATATCATAAGTAACAGCATCTGAACAACCTACTCCAAAGGACATAGATAGCGTTCGGAGACCAGATCCACTGCCATTTCCGAAATAACCAGGCGCTGTTGTCGCACAATGGAAAGCCATATAAAGGGTATCCGAGACATTAGCGAAAGTTGATGCAGCAATATTGGGTGTATTGCTCGTGATAATAACCACATTCGCATTAGCCGGTAAAATGCCCCCGACTGGAACAGGCAAGATAATGCCCCCGGCAGTAATTGCGGCATTTGCAGATGCAATGAACGGTGCATTAGAGCAATTAAAATTGGTGAAGCTATTCGAGGGCCAAGTCACCGATGCATTATTCAAATTGAGTGATGCACTACCAATTTGTATGAAAAACATTTCATTCAATCCTTCTTGGGTACCCAATCCACAGGCATCCACACCAATACTTTGTATCTGAAAACAACCACTCACAGGAGTAAATGCCTGCGACTGACAGCCATTGGCATCGGTCACGGTCACATTGTATGTGCCTTCACACAAACTTGCGATGGTAGCTGTTACGCCACCATTACTCCATGCATATGTGTAGGGAGCTGTTCCTCCGGTCACATCAACTACAGCGCTTCCGTTACACTGTGTGGAGCACGTTGGGTTCGTGCCATGGGCATAAACCAACGGACGTTCAAACACAGTTATCGGCACTACCAACGGAGTGGCACCGCAGCCTGCGCCGTTCGGTGTAAAGGTGTAATTCGATATTCCTATAGCATTTGTATTGATTACTGCCGGACTCCAAGTACCAGCGATACCATTACTAGATGTGCCTGGAAGTGCCGTCGGGTTTTCACCAAAACAAAATGGACCTATCGGACCAAAACTGGGTGTAACGGTGTTGGTTACCGTTATAGTATTATTGGAGGTAAACGGACTTGGATTGCACAAAGGAGCCGTCGTATATGCAATATTTGTAAAGTTCACAGTGGTGTTAGCCGAGAGTGGAACGGTAGTAAATGACCCTAATCCGGAAGCGCCTATACTTACTGACGTAGCAACACCATTCACGGTGAAATTCACCACGGTGTTCGGTGTTGCCTCGATATTGATAGTTGCTGTTGAACCAGTACACAACGTTGTTGGTACATTGAACGCAATAACAGCAGGTGCAGGACGAACTGTAATGGGGAAATTGATGGGTGTAGAACAAATATTGGCCCCTGAACCTGTGCTTACGCTTGTAAACACCAACGTTGTATTAGCCGGCCAAGTGGCACCGAGAGAAAGTGAGGTTGGAGTGATATTCGCCGTACCGCCGGCACCTATGGGGGCCGAACCATTCACTCCATTTAACGTGTAATTTAGCGTAGCACCCGCGGTTCCCGTGAAGTTCAATTGATTTCCGGAGCCTGCACAAACGAAATAATCGGGCCCAGCAGGGCTATTCAAGCTGGCTGTTGGAGACTGAACCGTTATGGTTGATGATGCAGTGCCTGAACATCCGCAAGAGTTCGTTGCCGTCACCGTATAGGTAGTCGTTGTTGCAGGCGTTGCCACCGTGGATGCCGTTGTTGTCGATGACAATCCGGCGGCCGGTGCCCAAGTGTAAGTGACCGTAGGAGCCTGAAATGCGATGGACCAATTCAACAAGGTTCCAATATCTCCACCAAAATCATCACCAATAAATAATGTCCATGTACCATTGATTGGACTTCCATTCAAAACGGCAAACCCTCCTTCTGGCAAGTAATTGTTTGTGAATGGCGCTACACCACCAACAATACTCGTGGTTGCTGTTGTGATGAAATGCGTATTGGTGTAATTATCGCCTGAACCGCCATTAAATGAACTCAACAAAAGATTGGTTCCATTCGGACTTCGCAGCCATATCACCAAATCAGAATTCCAGGTATGGGTCAAGTTTAACGTAATGTCGATGAATGTGCCGGCCGCAATAACATTGGGGCAAACGCCGGCAACAGTCAGGGCAGATGAAATATAGTTTTGCCCTGCGGTTCCAGGCGCAGCTTCTCCATTTAAACCAGAGTCCGGAATCGGAATGTTATTCTGGGTTGAATTCGTTACAATATTTCCACCACTCGCCGGACCAGAGGCGGTGAGTGTAGCACCGGCACCAGTAGGACAAACGGTCGCTGTGGTTGGACTTACCGTTACCGGCAAATTGGCCCCACAACAAAACGGGGAAATATAACTTGTAGGGGGAACCAATGGTGAATTGGCTGCAGAGAACACTGCTGTGAGGTTGCATGCGTTACCTGTTGCATTCAATCCATTAATAGCATAATTGATTACACTGGCAAACGGCGCGTTGAGCACTACCGATCCACCACAAGAGGATGTAATCGTGAGGGTGCCCGTAGTGGGTGGACATGCGACATTTACAACGCCAGATAAATTGTACAGTCCGTTGCTGCAGGCAGTTGTTACAGCAGTAAGGGAATTGCAATTCGGTGCCGTGTAGGTCGCCGGCACGATTGCAGGTATGTTACCTGGATTACTCAATGTGGTCGTCACATTACAACTCTGACCGTTACCGCATAAATTAGGAAATGAATAATTGAGAGTCGAAGCAAACGGCGCCGAAAATGTTTGACTGCCACCGCATGAATTGGTTACCGTTAACGTACCCGATGATGGCGGAGTGGATAACAACACAGTACCATTCAGCGTGTAATTCCCGTTCACACAAGGCCCGGGTGCAACGGTGATAAGATTACAATTGGTTGTTCCCGTGCCTCCGGTTTGAGAGAAATTGACAACGCCCGGCTGATTAGAGAAGTTCGTTATCAGCATCATATACCATTGACCTGCTGTGGCATTCGGAATATTCGCTATTTCAATCGCTGCCGCAGAATAACTACAATCGACAATATTTGTTGCTGCTAATCCGGTGCACATTACCGACTGTGAAGCAAAAGGGCCCCAAATAACAAAGTCGACGTCCAAGGGAGTACCCGCGGCATTTTCTTGGGAAATTGTAATATCAATTGCTCCCGTAGTGGCCACATTCATGTAGTAAAATGCAGGGTTGGGAGTTGAACCAAGACAGCCGTAAATACCACCTGATCCGAGTGTTGGTTGATTAATGGTATTGCAATAATTGTAATTATTACCGGCACAAAACGCATCCGCTGTTGCGCATGATAAATTCAGTGTGGTAGACTCGCAACAATAAGGGGCTACGTAATTCACCGGTGCAAAAACAGGCGCTCCCAAAGCTGAAAACGTCGCTGTAGCCGTGCAGTTCAGTCCATTGCCATCAAGGTTAGAGAAGGTGTAATTAATTGGAAAAGCAAACGGTGCGTTAAACACCTGCTGGGTTCCACATGATGTAGCAATGGTCAACGTTCCGGTAGTTGGCAAACACGATCCGCTCACAGTACCTGTAAGGGTATACAAACCTTGCGCGCATGGACCGGCTACTGCCGTAAATGTATTAGCGACACAAGTTGGAGCTGTGTAATTTACTGGCGCAATCACAGGTGCTCCTGCCGCTGTGTAGGTGACAGAAACAGTACAATTTGCCCCGTTTGCACAAATGTTATTAAACGTGTAAGGGATGCTAGCCGGAATTGGGCTAGGAACGGTTAATGTGCCGCCGCATGAAGAAGTAATGGTTACACTTCCCGTTGCAGGCGGACAGTGGGTCAACACACCCGAGACCGAATAATTGCCGGTAGCAGGATTACACGCCGAAGGCACAGCGGTGAGCAAATTACATGTTGGTGAAGTAAAGTTAGCAGTGAGGGAGGGGTTACCGGCAACACTATAGGTAGCGGTGACAGTGCAAGCCGCTCCGGTGCCACAGAGATTTGGTATTGAGTAATTGGTAGCCGCAGTAGAAGCCGGCAAAGTAACACTACCTCCACAACTGGAAGTAATCGTAACTGTGCCGCTGGCAGGAGCGCATGCATTCGTAATAACACCACTCAATGTATAGGTTCCATTGTTACATGCCGAGGGTGTAGCGGTTATGCTATTACACTGAGGGGCACTGTATGTTGCAGGAATGATGTTGGCAGTGGGTTGAGCTGAGAAAATTGCATTCACCGTGCACAACTGACCATTACCGCAGAGATTCGGGAATGAATAGTTAATTACTGTTGGGAATGGCGCGTTGAGCACAATAGGCGTTCCGCCGCATGAATTCGTAATCGTACAAGTACCTGTAGTTGGAGGAACAGGAACCGTTACTGTTCCGTTTACTGTGTAGCGACCACTTACACAAGGCCCTGCTATGGCAGTAATGATATTGCAATTGGTAGTGGCTGCGCCTGCCTGACCCGTATTGGTTTGATTGAAATTGATTACACCCGTCTGACCACTAAAATTAGTAATGAGCACCATGTACCATTGACCTGCCAGTGCATTCGCTATGGTTGCATTCTCAATAGCTGCTCCCGAAAAACTACAAGAAACGATGTTCGTGGCAGACAAACCCACACACATATCAGCCTGATTGGCAAATGGTCCCCAAATAGCATAATCCACGTCCAAACCTACACCCGCCGGAGACTGCTGAGAAATCGTAAAGTTCAAAGTACCGGGGGTTGAAATATTGAGTGAATAAAATGCTGGATTAGGAGTTGAACCCAAGCAGCCATATATACCTCCGCTGCCCAAGGAAGGCACTCCGGTGGTATTGCAGTAATCGGTGGATACCCCCGTACAAAAAGGCTCTGAGGTTGCACAAGATGCATTGTTGGGCTGCTGGTTACAAGGAACTCCTTGACGAGCACACAATGAAAAAGTTCCGGAAGCAGTTCCATTGGCAGACCAAAAGCGAATCCAAACGGTCGATCCGGGAGTCAATCCTGTTTGAGATATGGATGGCATCAAAGGAGCTGCACTTCCATCGTCATCGCATGCTACCTGAGTGAGTGTATTACAATTCGCTCCGGTGTATAGCGCCATCGCGCCATCCAAAACTCCACCACCTTGAGCATCTAATACCAGAAAACCATTCGCCGGGACCACTGCCGTAAACCAAACGTCACCACCTGTGTAAAATCCGCAGCTAGGGTTAGCAACCGTCGCGGAAGGTGTGGCTGCCAAATTCGTGTATTGGGTAAAAACGCACGTGGTACCAACCGTCAATCCAGTTGGATTACACGGGTCATCATTCGCTGGCTGCGCCCAAGCAAAACCCGAAACACCTGCAAGAAGTGTGAGCAGCCAAATCGCACGCGCTATGATGGTAGTGGAACGCAAAATCTTGGATTGGTTAGTTCAGAGGCTGTTCTTTAACCTGGCCGTTAACGTTTAAAATGAACCGTATGGGAGCTTGTTTCGAACCTAGAGAAACGAAATCTTTACCATTTTTTGATTTAATTTCGTTTGCAGAAGCCAGTGTAATACTGGCCTCACCGTTTTCCAACAGGTAAACAGCCTGACTATCTTGCAATCGAAAGTTGTCGATACGGTCGAAATTCAAAAAGGCCTTCTGATATTGGTAAAGATTAAAACCTTCAGCTTTGGCTTGAATTGAAAAGCCTGCCTTTGCACACAACAAAGACAAATCGTTTGTAACAGCCGTTTGAGCCTTCAATTCACTGACAACCAGCGAAGCCAATAAAACGCCGACTAGCGTAATTCGTGAAACGATATACATGATAATTTGTGTTAGTCGCGCACACAACCAAAAAGTATGAGCGCAGCTAAGGTTGGTAATTAATTAAAAACTTGGTTAGTAAGTTAATCTAACCTCACGCAGTTGCGTTGAACAAACATAAACAAAAGATATGAAAGTGCTATCAATCCCAGCTATTAATTTTCGACAAAACACCAAAAACAACACACTAAGATGTGCTTTGTGTTGATTTACAACAAATAATGCATCACCACCCCCGCACAAACCGCCACATTCAACGAGTGCTTCGTTCCGTGCTGCTGAATCTCCAAAGCGCCGTGGCAACTATCGAT
>JBKCGW010000081.1:0-2425 GCA_046303175.1 Flavobacteriales bacterium | reverse complement strand
TTATTGCGTTGGGGATCACCTCTTCCCATTCCGAACAGAGAAGTTAAGCCCAACAGCGCAGATGGTACTACCGTAACTGGTGGGAGAGTATGTCATCGCCACTTTTCGAAAAACCCTTGGTTCCGCCAGGGGTTTTTTGTTTTGTAGCCGGTCTAAATTCAGTCTATATTCGTCCGGCTTGCTTTGTTGCTCTAACTAAAACGATTCACAATGAAACATTCTATAGCCCTTAAAATTTTTAGTCTAGCTGTAGGTGTGCTTATTATGATGATCGTGGCTGCCGTGTTGAACAGTCTACAGGTTATTCACCTGGGAAATCAGGTCCGAAATATTTCGGAAAAGGGGTTGCCTATCAGCATCGAGGGTGCTGAATTGAATGAAAGTGGCTTGAGAAGACGGATTGCTTTTGAAAGGCTATACAGAGAATATCAATCCTCTTTTCCCGATTCGGTTGCAATTCTCGAAGCAGAGACGAATTTTGAAAAATTTACCATATCCGTAAGTGAGAATATTGCCGGTTTGCGCAACGCACTCCAAGAAATGCCTGAGAGTTCGGAAGAGCGAGCGCTTTTTGCGCAGGCGCGAGAGATTACCGGGGCCATAGAAGCTGTTTTCAATCAACAAACCGAGATTGCTCGAAGAGTGCTTGAAAAAACGAAAATGGGGTTGGCGCATGAAACAATTGAGCTAATGCAGGTGAATGTTAAAGCGCAAAGTGACCTTCAAATGAAGCGCTCTGAACTTCAAAATGTAGCAGCGAAAATTGCAGAAAATGCAGTTGAAAGGGCTCGTGTAGCTGAAAGAAGAGTGCTTTGGAGTAGCTTGTTGGTTACTGTCTTGGCATTGGTCGTTGGTCTTTGGGGGGCTTGGTTCCTATCCAAACGTTTGGCTAATCCAATTAAGCAATTGGTTAAGTCGACTCAAGATGTGCACAGTGGAAATTTGGCAATCAAAATTGAAGGATTGCCCGAAGATGAGATTGGACAATTGGGTGATAGTATGAACCGAATGATTGCGGAATTGAAGAAAAAGCAAGATCTGCAAGCTGTGATGAGCACGTATATCGATCCACGCGTTGTAGAAAAAATAATACTGCCCGGACGCGTAGAGGTGTTGGCCGGTCAAAAGCAAATTATGACCATCTTGTTTTGTGATATTGCCGGATTCACCGGAATTAGTGAGCGACTATCGCCAACCGGATTGGTTAAGATGGTGAATAGGTATTTCACTATTATGACGGAATGTATCAAAGCGGAGGGTGGAATCATCGATAAATTCATTGGTGATGCAATTATGGCTTATTGGGGCCCCCCATTTATAAGCGAGTCTGAGCAGTCAGCAGCTGCCTGCAGGGCTGCCTTACGCATGCATGAAGCACTGAAACAATTCCGAGGTGAGTTGCCTGAAATTTTGGGTTTACGAAAGGATATACCGGAGATCAATATTCGTATTGGATTAGCCACTGGTGAGGTGGTTGTTGGAAATATCGGAAGTGATACGGCACGCAGCTACACGGTCATGGGCGATGTTGTGAATTTGGCTTCTAGATTGGAGTCCGCCAATAAACAATATGGGACCTCTATTATTGTTTCGGAAGAAACTATGCGCATGGCAGATGTGCACGTCGAGGTAATGGAGCTGGATCGGATTGTTGTTAAGGGAAAAACAGAGCCTGTTGAAATTTATGAGTTACTTTCTTTACAGGGTCAGCTTACTCCAGACATGCAATTAAGAAGACAACGCTTCAATCAGGCAGTGGCAGCGTATCGGGCACAGGATTGGATTGCTGCCTCCGCGATATTTTCTGAGCTTAGCGAGAAATTCAACGATAGCGCTGCCGTCATGTTTATTGCACGCATCAACCTTCTTAAGGAACATGCGCTTGGTTCGGGTTGGGATGGTGTTTGGCGAATGACAAGTAAATAGCTCAACGAGATATCAATTCAACTTGCTTTTGAACTAAATTTCCACGATGAATCACCTCTTCCGAAAAATAGCAGTATCACAGCGATTCTCTGAAACAGAGTACGAGTCAATCTGCGGCGAGCTCTCACTATTGCAAGCCGCAATTGAGCAAAACGCCCCTTTAAATCCGTTGCATGTGCGCGCCGGTGTTGCTGCTTTGTATCTCTACGCGATGGGCAACGGCCAGCAATGCGATGAAGTAGTTGCGTTTATTGACTCTATTGTGAAGCAAGATTTCTCCTCGCCATGGTCTGATAATATTATGAAGTTATCCGATCATCTCTTCGCTGATTTGCAGATGGGAAGAGTAGGGACAATTCTTGAAAAAATTAATGATCAAAAATCGCTTACGACTGCTAACGCCAATGAGGAGCTTGTCTCTTCAATTGGGGATGAACGCATCACAGGATTATATGAAAACAAGGTGGATGAGTTGAATATCGATTTTACAGTTCAAATT
>JBKCGW010000080.1:0-15767 GCA_046303175.1 Flavobacteriales bacterium | reverse complement strand
GTATTGAGCAGGTTGCCGTTTTCGTCGTTCGACCCTGCAATCACGAGGGTTGCTGAAGCAGCAATATCGCCATCTAAAATGGTGTAGATAAACTGGTAGGTGCTATCATTCAACCATGCACCGCCCGTTTCTTGAAAATTGTTTGATGCGTTGATTCCGTTGAAAGCAATAATGGGCACGTCGGTTGTGTCTATGGGTGAATCGCATGTCACAGTGACGGTGAGTGTTTCACCCATGTTTTCATCAGTAATTACGGATGGGTTTAAAACGACTGTTGCCTGAGGTGCGCGCGTATCGATACTAATAACATCGTTGAGCATGGTAATCAATTGCTCATTGCCTGCGGCATCTTGAGCTCCTGCTATTTCAATGTCAGCATCCGTTATTTCAACGTCTGTATCGGTGAGTGTATACAATGCGCGGTACACGGTATTGCTGGTCCATGAACTTGCGGCGCTCAATTGAAGACCTGCATTGTTGTCGATGCCCAACAAGGTTATTTGGGGCGCTACGGCAGTATTCATCTCTTCGTTGAAATCAATGAAAACATCTACTTGCGCTGAACTAAGTGCATCGAATTCATTCAGCACGTTTTCAGCTCCCGAGATAGTAGCTACTCCTGCCGGATTTTGCGTATCGATACTGAACGGCGCGCTTACGGTAGGAACATTTGTAGTGCCATCGATGTCTTTGGCTTGCTGCACACTGAGGGTGATACTTCCAACGGTTACATTTAAATCGACTACCGAATAGGTGCCACGATACGTTTGATCATTTGTCCAATAGCCGCCGTTCCAGGCTAATGTGTTGGTTGCTTCGCTGTTGAGGAAAATGAGTTGCGGTGTAACCAATGTGTCCATCACTTTGTCGAATGCAACATCAATGAACCAAGCACTTCCGCTGAGTTGATCGGAAACTACCGGAGCGCTAAGTGTGATGGCGACCTGAGCCGGATTTGCATGAATGAATTGATTGGCTTTGTTTACGGCTTGCGGCCCTACAATCAAACCCACTTTGCGTCCTGGAATATCATCTTGCGGAGGATGCAGTCCGCCGTAAATCCGCGACACACTGCACTGGTCGGATGCATCGCGATAGGTAGCCCACTGGAGTTTAACGGTAGTGGATGGACCATCATCGGCAATCAGATACTCATCTTGTGTGGCAGTGTACTCCGCCATTCCTCCTGGAAAATACTCATCTCCTGTAATGAGGGTCATGATTTCAGCACCAGTGCGAGAATAGGTTGAGTGACCTGAATAGTAGCCTGCAAATGGAGGCGTCACGAATCCTGCTGTCTGATAGGTCCACCAGTTTTCTGCTAGTAACCATCCTGCACCATCTTGACCGGTAGCCGCGAATGGGCCTTTCCACGAGTAAACCTTGATCTTGTTTACGTGTTCATTGTTTGCGCCTGCTAGAGTGTCGCCTGCTTCAACCAATTCGATGTATCCGGGAATGAGAGGTAATCCGGCAGGATGGTAGTGGGGTAGATTTGGGTCTGTGCTCTGACCTTTTGACCCCATCCAGCGAATAGCCATGATGGGACGCGTGTAGTCGTAATATCCTTTTGTTCCCCAGCAAGCAATAGCAGCATCATGAATACCACCGCCTAACGCAAAGTAACCTTTAACATCCCATTCGAGACTGGATACAGCTTCCTCACCCATCCATTGTTTCTCAATGCCCAAGAGGTCCATTTTGTCTTCTACTTCGTTGAATAACTTGAACCAGTGACCGGGCGGTGTTTCGGAGTTTGGACCGTCTGCCCAGTATTGAGACAATACACGCGTGAAGTCTTTTCGCGGCACAAGTTGCTCTTCATACGGAAGACCGGTATATGGATTAATGGTATGTCCCGGATCGTTCACCCCGCCTTCATACAAGTTGTAGAATGATTGATAGTCTTGAAAACTCACCGGAAGTTGTGCGTCACTGGTGATATCCAATCCACCGATATTGTTGGGCGAAGCGTCTACCATCACTCCATCATCATTGTTGTGAAATGAGTGCCAGATGATATTCATTACGTATCCCCATTTGAAAAAGCTATCATCCAAGCCCGTTTGCATCGTAGTGTCCAAATAGGGTGGGGGGCCGGGATCGAGATATACTTTCCAATTCAGTCCATCGCGCTCAAGCGTGTCGGCCTGAACTTCGGTTAGCGCAAACGGAATAACGTTGCCCCATTCGTGCGAAAGGGCTGGTGTTCCTGTACCCGGAGGACATTCAATAGGAATGTTGTTTTGGTCGATACATTGGCTCAGTACCAAAGCCTGCCAGCGATTCGGGTCAACTACACTCGGGTTGCCCGGAAAGGCCGGTTGCAACTGACCATTGATGGGTTGGTATTGTAGGTTGGCGTAGTTACCTTGTTGGTTTGAACCATCTTGCAAGGCAAACTCCTGCAACTTTGCAGCTATATAGTTCCCGAGTTTAGCCGGGTCACCGTCTGAGTAGTCGGTAGAGGTGATCCCTGTATCATATCCTAATAATGCCATGCGGTCGTTCAGGTAACCCTGAATGGTGAGCAGGTTGGCACCCGGAGCAAAAATGGTATAGCGATTCCACAAGGTTCTGTATGCGGCATAGCTAATAGCCTTTTCCTGTGCTGCAACAAGGTCACCATCGGCCGGCATTGGAATGCCATTGAAGGGGCAATTGAACCCTCCCCAGGTTTGTCCCAGAAAATAGGGTTGCGCCTCATCATCGTATGCCGCCCACGCATCATACATCGCAATGGATACATGCGACAGATGTCGGGCATGTACGGTTGGTTTTGCGAAATACTTGCGAATACAATTTAGTTGGGTTTCACTCCATTGACGAGCAACGGATTGTTGAGCTGATGATACAACGCTCGTTGTTAGGACAATCGTAAGGCACAAAATGAAATACCTGGCCAAAACAGGAGTAGAATGCTTCATAGAAAATGACTTTCCTCCAAAGGTATTATACTGAATTGTTTAGAACGCAGATTAAGTGCTAATTCCTTAACACTTGTCAAGAGCAACTAATCAAGAGTTGATAGTTGTTAACTTCATTGGGGCGCAATCAAAGGTTTGTGTTGGTCAGATTATCCTTGGATTTAGTTGGACTAAGACTTTCGGCAATGTTTCTACCGCAACTAATAGTATCACTTGTTTTTCTTGTAGGAGGCCTGCTAATGGCCAAATACCCTCCCAAGAAAATAAACCCTCTGTATGGTTACAGAACAAGAAGATCCATGCAATCGCCCGAGGCATGGAAATATGCTCAGCGCCTATCATCACGAAAAATGGTGCTTTGCGGAATGGTCGGATTTCTTCTCTTCATCCTAGGTTGGGTCGCAGATCTGAATGAGGGTATTCAAGCCATTGTAATGCTGGCCACGCTCGTTCTTACAGTGGTATATACGATTGTTTCCGTGGAGAGAAATCTCAAAAGAAAATTCCCGGACGATCGCGCTTAGAAACGCATCGGAATATTATAGATGATTTCGTCCTGATTTTGAGGTGTAATCAATAAAACCGGAATCTGTGGGTCGTTATAGATTAAATCCTCTTCTTCCGTGCGTGGAAACAGCGTGTACAAATATTCGTAGCTGAAGTTGATGGCACAAATGAGGTCTGCTTCAATAGAGGCAGCATAACGCACCAACTCTTTGGTGAAATGCGCGCTATGAGGCACTTCGTGAAGGTGTATCGTAACTCCATTTTCTTCGAAATGGTTCTTCACTCCTTCGAGTACGGATTTATCCGCTAATTCGGCATTGACATGTTTAATCACAAGGCTTACCTCTCCATTGAATAGCTTGGCCAATTGGACAAATGCTTTTGCCTCATCCAACAATTGATGACGGTAGTCCACCGGTATCACCAGCTTCTTGTATCCATGCGTGCGAATATCACGCTCTTGTACAATGATAAAAGGAATGTGTGATTCAGAAACGACGCGCAAAGCAAGACTGCCTGTAAGCTTTTGCATGCCGCGCATACCGTGTGTTGGCATGATGATAAGCCCGCATTCGTACTCCTTAGCAAACGCAGGTATTTCTCCCACCACGCCACCTTTGCGCACATGGGTAGTAATAACTCCGTCAAACGTTTCTTTCAGCCGTTGTCCCCATGCATCCAACGCCGCCTTGGACGACTCCATGGCACGATCGGTAAATTCGAGATGCAACAGAGCTATTTCAGCGCCGGAACGTTTTGCGATGTGCGCAGCATGATGCAGAGCAACAAAGCTTTCTTCCTTCAAATCGCACGGCACAAGTATTTTTTTAAGTTGCATGGGAATCTATTTGATGCAAATCTAAACATCTTGTTTACTTTTACCCCTAATTGAGTTGTCTCATGACAACACCAACTATGGAAGCAGTCAAGTCTTTCTTCAGCAAGAATTATGATAGCGTTATGCAACGCCTTCGTTTCGACGTGAATGTCAAATACCTTTATCATGATAGCAGGCACACGGAAGATGTTATCCGCCAGTGCCAGGAGATAGCCTATCGCGAAGGAGTGAGTCAAGATGAAATAGCTCTTTTGAAATTGGCAGCACTCTATCACGACTTGGGTTTTCTGGTGCAGCGCGCAGATCATGAGACCGCGGGGGTGGATATTTTCATGCAAGAATCTGCTAACTCTGAAATCACTCAGGAAGACAAAGAGCATATAGCTCGTCTGATTATGGTTACTAAGCTGCCGCAACGACCAACTTCATTGCTGGAGTCCATTATTTGCGATGCTGATTTGGATTATCTAGGAAGAGAGGATTTTCCGGCCATTGCAGAGTTTCTTTACCTGGAATTGAAGGCTTGTGGTGAAATAAGTGATCGCACGCGATGGAATGAACTTCAGTTGAACTTTTTGGGAGCGCATCAGTATCACACGGAATCATCCCGAAAATTGAGAACAAACGGACTCGAAAAAAACATCTTGTTCGTTCGACGACGATTGCAAGGAAACTAGTTCTCTCGAATTACTTTAAATAATTCCAATTCCCCTTTTCCTTTCAAATTAGCTATTCCCGAACTTTCTACATTGTAGGAAGAGCCGAGCAGGGAACGAGTAGAAGGAGTAATGGTGATGTTCATTGGACTGCTAGCCGATTCAACCCGGGCGGCAACATTTACATCGTCACCCACAACATCATAAATGAAGCGTGTTTTCCCGATGATTCCGGCAATTACTTTTCCTGAATGAATGCCGATTCTGCAATGCCAGGCCTGAGAGTTTTCGAGGTTCCGTGACTCTAAATAGCGAATAAAATCGACTGCAGTGTTGACCATTTGCTCTGCGTGCAAAGCGGATGGTCGATGTATTCCGGAAACAGCCATGTAAGCATCGCCAATGGTTTTTATGCGCGTCGTTCCGTGTTGCTCACAAATACCATCGAATGCACTGAAAATATCCGATAATTCACTGATGAGCATTTCAGGTGATAGTGAAGCACTGATGGGAGTAAAGCCTACGAAATCGCAAAAAAGAATGCTCACGTTTTCCTTTATTTCCGGCTTGTGCGATCCATACTGAAACAAATCGTTCACCACAGCATCGGGAAGCAGTACGCGTAATAACTCATTCGACTTCTTTCGCTCTCGTTGCAAGTCGAGGTGTGTGCGAATGCGGGCTTTGACAATGTCCGGGTTGAAGGGCTTGGTAATAAAGTCGGAGCCTCCTTTTCGAAACCCTTTCGTTTCATCGGCAACCTCGTTGAGAGCAGTCAGAAAAATGACCGGAATGGATGTGGTTTCTGCCTGTGATTTGAGTGTTTCGCACACTTCAAATCCGTCCATCTCAGGCATTATAACGTCTAGCAAAATCAGGTCGGGCTGTGGTTGCTGATTCGCTATTTCTATCGCCTTTGCTCCGCTTTTGGCTAATTTTAAACGATAATCGTCTTTGAGAAGTGCATTCAGTACCTGTAAATTTTCAGCGGAATCATCCACAACCAGTAGTAGCGGTTTTTCATCCTGTTTTGTCAGTATTGAATTCATGTGCTCAAGATTTGTTGTGCTTCTTCGAAATCAAAGTTTTCCAAAGCGGTAAGGCATTTTTTGAGTCGGAAAGAAGTTTCCATATCCAGTTCGAAATTGTTTAGCAACTCTTCTGCTAAATCGATTGCGCGGCTGTCGGAGTTACTCGCGCATACGATTAAAGCGCTCCACTTTTCGCTGAGTGATTTGTCGTCGATAGTTAATTTATCGGATGCGTTGCTCGAAGGATTCGAAAATGTAGTTCGGATGCGCTGGGTAAGCCCAGCTATATCCTCCGCTAGTTTGCTGCAAGTATCCAAATCTTCTTGCGTTAATTGTCCCTCACCATGCTGAGCGATGTGATGCAATTTTGCTGAAACAGGGCTCAATTGTGCATGTAATTCTTTTGCGCCAATGTTCCCGGTGATGCCCGTCAGAGTATGCACAAAGGCGGCAAGTGCCTTTACATTCATGTCGAGCATCATTTGTGCAAAATCCGATTCAATCGTGCTATATACTGCAGCATACGATTGCAATAGTTTTTCGAAAGATGCTCGTTTGTTGCCTAAACGGTACAGGCCGTCTTCCAAGTGAATGCCTTCTATACTATAGGGCAGTGGACTTGACTCAATACGCTGTAATTCGATGTCTTTGTTGTGGATGTGCTTAACCAAAGCAGCATATAGCACGAACGGGTCAATGGGTTTCGTAATGTGCTGGTTCATACCGGCGGCAATACTTTTCTCAGCTTCGCCTTTCATGGCGTGAGCGGTCATGGCGAGAATAGGCAGAAGTTTATGTTTAGGGTTTTGTCTGATTTTTTGAGTAGCAGTGAGCCCATCCATCTCTGGCATTTGAATGTCCATCAATACACAATCGAAACTTTCCTTTTCTACCTGATCCAGAGCTTCCAGACCGTTTCGTGCTATGGCAGCGTTAATGCCAACATCTTGCAACAATTCAGTAGCCAAATCCAAATTCATTTCATTGTCTTCCACCAGCAGTATTTTACGGCCGGAAAGCTGGCTTCGCAAATACTCCATGTCGACCATGTTGCTTACTTCTTTTTTGGAGCGAGTGGGTGTTAGATGCAGCAAGTTATTGACTACATCGAAAAGTGTAGATGGGTTGATGGGCTTGAGCAAATAGTCATCTACAATCTTGCTGGTTGTTGCTTCTTTTATGGACTCGATACCATACGCAGTGACCATTACAACGGATGGTATAGACGTATTCGTTTTCTTTAATTGTTCTACCAACTCGATACCATTCATAGAAGGCATCTTCCAATCAATAATCAGAATTGAAAATGGTTCTTGCTCAGAATGTTTCTCTTGAAACAAGGTGATAGCTTCTTTTCCTCCGGCAGCGGAATGCACTTCGAAACCAAACGATTCCAGCATTTCTTGCATCACCATGCGGGCACTTTCGCTATCATCTACCAGCAACGCCTTCAGTCCTTTCCTGGGCTCGAAATCCTGCAATGCCTCCGTTGCTACCTCGTTGTGCGAATTGAATATTGCTGTAAATGAGAAGGCGCTACCTTGCCCTAGCTTACTCTCCACTCGGAGGCTGCCTTGCATCAACTCAATGATGCGCTTGCAAATGGTTAGGCCAAGTCCGGTTCCTCCAAACTTGCGGGTAGTAGAAATGTCGGCTTGTTGAAACGGTGAGAAAATTCGATTGAGTTGGTCATCACTCATGCCGATGCCTGTGTCCTCAATGCGAAAAGAAACTTCGATTGATTTCTTGTCCATCCGAATCAACTTGACGATAAGTTTGATTTCACCATGTTCAGTGAATTTGGCAGCGTTATCGATGAGATTCAGGAGAACTTGGCGTAGACGAAGACCATCCCCACTGAG
The DNA here is from genome assembly GCA_046303175.1 of Flavobacteriales bacterium. Lineage (GTDB taxonomy): Bacteria > Bacteroidota > Bacteroidia > Flavobacteriales_D > Sanyastnellaceae > JAIBBG01. The sequence goes on along the minus strand of JBKCGW010000080.1, from coordinate 7,946 downwards.
CACGTGAGGAATTTGTGCATCGATTTGTGTTATTAGTTCAACCTCTTTCTTTTTACGTAACTTGATATTGATGGCGTCGGCCACCTGAGCAATCGTTTCCTCGAGGAAGAGGGGTGAATTTTCAAGCTGTAATTTACCCGCCTCAATTTTCGAAAAGTCGAGAATGTCGTCGATGATGCGCAGCAGGGCTTTCGCAGAAATATCGATTTTATGAATGTATTCAGTTTGCTTCGGATTGAGATCCGTGCGCTGAACCAAGTAGTTCATTCCAATGATTGCATTCATTGGTGTGCGAATTTCATGCGACATATTGGCCAAAAATTCGCTTTTTGCTTTATTGGCCGTGTCTGCCATTTCGCGCAGGATCACCATCTGATCATAGCGCTCATTAATCTCGCGATTTTTTTCCTGGACAATGTCCATTTGCTTACCGCCGAAGGATGCGAATATTCCAAGGAAAAGAGGAGCGGTATCTATTATCCACAGCATTTCAGACTCTCGCTGGCAGGTTATCATCAATTCCCATGTGATGCGGCTGTAAAGCATCCACGATTCGAATAATGTACCAAAAATGGGGAAGCACATTCCAAACAACGCCCCATAAACGGCATAGCGCTGTTGTTCTGTGCGAAGAGTATGAATGGGATTCATGAAAAGTAGGATGCCCGCAAAGCTAATGAAAGTGCCATCTTATTGGGCTATTTGGGCCAGGATGGTGCGCATAGTGTCGAATGACATAGGCTTACCTATGAAATCAGTAACCAATGGTGTCTCCTTTGCTCGTTGTAAGTCGCGATCATCGAGGGTAGAGGATAGCACGTAGATACGTGTATTGTCGAAACGTCCCGGCTGCATGGTGGCCATCGAATCGAGTACTTCAAATCCCCCCATAACAGGCATTCGGATGTCGAGAAAGATGAGGTCGATGGATTCTTGAGGAGAATTCTCGAGGTATTGGATTATCTCTTGTCCGGATTTGAAAACGTCAATGCGAACTTCCGGTATAAGACGTTTGAGCACCTCGCCGTGAAGCATGTTAAAAATGTCATCGTCATCAACCAACAGAACGTGTTGTGGATTATTCATGGTGTGCAATTTCGGGTATTGTTATGGTCATTTGCGTTCCTTTACCCAAGGTAGAGGTTACTTCAAGGTTGCCGTTCAACTTGTTCACTATTTCTTTACAAATATAGAGTCCCAGACCTGTGCCGATACTTGAAGTGGTGCCGCGGTAAAACATAGTAAAAATTTTATCTAAATGCTGAGCATCGATTCCCTCGCCATTATCGGTGACTTGCATCACAAGGGAATGATTCTCGCGCTTCAAACTGAAATTCACAAAACTCTTGATGTCTTTTCGCCGGTATTTAATTGAATTACCGATAATGTTTTTCAAGAGCACACCCAACCTAGAACGGTCACTGAAAATGATTGGCGAAGTCTGTATGTCGAGTTGAAGATCAATTTGTCCTTGTGCGCTGAAGCGAAGATCATTGAAGGATTGTTGCACCAAAGCCACTACATCAAATTCTTCATGTGCTATATCCAAACGTGAATTGCGGGAATATTCTAAAATTTCCTGGATGGTGCCATCCAATCGGGTGGCGGATCCATCAACCATTTCAAGGTATTTTCTGTTCTTCTCATCTATCTCCGATGAATGCATAATCAAGGAAACAATTCCTTTGATAGAAAGTAGGGGGGAACGCAAATCATGGGATATGCTATACACAAAATTATCGAGCTCAGCGTTAATTTTTCGAAGTTCTTCGTTTTTGCGATTTACCGCATCCTGTACTTTTTTTAATTCCGATATATCTACTCCCGTTACGATTATGTGCTCAAGTTTGCCCGTGGAATTGAGATAGGGTAGTATGCTTTGAAGGAATTCAACAGGTGTTCCATCTTCAGTGAAACCTGTGTCTTCGATTCGAACAATATGATGTTCGGCAACAGCTTGCTTAATTGCAAGTATCAATTTCCAAGTGCGCCCAGAAACCTCCTGTTCTTCGATTGCAAACACGGATTTCTTTGACATTGTATCCCACCAAAGTGCACCCTCTTTAGGTGGGTCACTTGCGAAAAGCAATCGCCCTTCCGGGTCGAATACAAACTTTTGAGAAGGCGAATGATTCAATACACTTTCGTAGAACGTTTTCAATGTGATCATGCGCTCGGCAGCGGCATCGCGTTCTTTTCGCAAATTCAATTCTTCCGTAATGTCTTTTGTGCTTCCAACTACACGCATCAAGTTGCCTTTGTTGTCGCGCTCTGCTACCAGCAAGTTCTCAACGATGCGTTCTGCACCGTCTGAAATTCGGCGGATGCGATGGGTGGATTCGCGTGTTGCGGAGTGACCGCTGCGAATGCTCTGCATATCGGCTAACCCTTTTTCATAGTCCTCGTTGTTCATGGAGTTACTCCATACTTCTCCAATGTTTTCGCTTTCATTTTTTTCCACTCCATAAATTTCATACATCGTATTATTCCATCGAATGGAATTATCATTGGGATTGAACTCCCAGGTGCCAATACGTGAGTGTTTAGCGATGAGCTCAAAACGTGTATTGATGCGAATAATTTCCTGTTGCGCCTTCGTTTCTTCTGTAATGTCCTTTTGGAGGGCAATGAAGTTCGTATGCTCACCGGATTCGTTAAATACGGAAATAATTTCTAGCTGATTGTAGTATTCACGGCCTTCATTGTCATAATTGACTACCGTAACTTCGATGTTTTGCTTGTTCCACAGCGCATCCTTGAGTTGTTGGCGTGCGGACTCATCAGTCTTCGGACCTTGAAGTAGGTCTTTTGGTTTCTTTCCAATAGCTTCATCCAGCGTATATCCTGATATCTTAGTGAACGCATCATTGACCCACTCAATACGCCCCATGTTATCAGCGATGATTACACCGTTCTTGGTTCGTGTTGCAATCAATGAGAGCTTACGCAACTCTTGCTGAGAAGCCCGGATCTGCTCCATTTGAGCTGAAATTGCTTGACTTCGCTTACGGTTTGCAAGCATCGCTTGAAATTGCTGCGTGAATACTCCAAACAGTGTGAGGTGTCGCTCTCTTGGTTTGTTGTAAAGAGGAGCATTGGTTTTACTAATGAGACCAAACAAATACACTTCGTATTCAAGACGAGGTTCTGTAAAATGGGCGAACAGACCTTCGTCGTATTGAGAGAAAAATGTATCCAGATTGAGTATCTCTGATTTCAGAATTGCACATTTACCCACAGGAAATTTTTTACCCAATTCATGGATAGAATTGAGCAGTGATTGATCCATGGATGGTATGCTAACTCCCTCTTTGAAGAAACTAGGTTGACCGGCGTTCGATGGAATGAAAACAACCATGGCCCCTTCCATCTCAAACACGTCCACGATGGCTTCCGCTTCGATTTGGAAGAAGTTCGATTCGTCCGGAGCTTTTAATGCGTCTGAGTTATATCGGTGCAACCGCTGGTGCAACACCAATTCGTGGTCTAGTCGGTCGCGCGTGTTGATCAACTCTTGCTCAATAGCAGAAAACCGCGTCACTCTCAATTGGAGGTCGCGGTACTGCTTGAGGAGCTCTTCGTAGCTCGGCTCGTTTATGCTATGTTGATCGGATGAACTCAACGGTAAATCACATACAAAGCTGTGGTGTAGTTATGATAAACATTTTTACCGCCCAATCGTGCGAATTCTCCAAAACCATACATGCCTAACCAAGGTGGGCAGGAGCCTTCATTGTAGAATGGGTATTGCATTTTGCTCACCAATTCATCCTTGATAATGCGGTTAAATAAAAATCTACCGCGCGCCAAACAGTCGGCGTGAAATACTGCCACCGGTTTTTTGCCCGGGTTCCGATCATTCATTTCTTTTACCATGCGATCCATTTCGCTAAATATGAGATCTTCGTCTCGAGTGGTCAACCAAAGTTCTGTTCCTTCGGCAATGGTAGTTGCATAATACATGTCATTACCCTCGCGCTTGGTCACAACGCGCAATAAGTGGCCATTTCCATATTCTTTTGCCAATTCCGGACTCAGTTTCTCTCCCAATGCGCCAATCGGAATGGTATCGCCGCAAGTAGCATCTGGTGTCAATCCCAACCTGCGGGTATATTCCTCCCATGCGGGCTTGCCATTGAACTCCTTAATGATATGCCCATCAGCTTTGGTTACAACAAGAGGTTCACCAATAGCAACAAAACCATGGGTTGCCTGAGTGTCGACTGTCAGTGAAGAATCAGAGAAGCCTACCGCATAGGCACCATGTTCTGTTACGTTTTGATCAACTGCCTGGTAGCTGATTACGCCTTTCATATTATCGGATGAGGTGGCGCCGAAGATGGTAACATGTTCACCCAGTATTTCTTCGAAGGCTTGAATACATAAGTCATTGGCGATATCGATTCCGGATCCGAGGAAGTATACCATGTTGATGCCCGGTTGCTGCGACTTCAGTGATTTCGCTATCTCGAGGCATTTTTCATACGAGTTCTTTCCATTTATTTCGGCCACATTTGCAACCGCATATTCCTTCCCTTTAATGGCCATTAGCGCCATGTCCTTCATGGACTCACTCACACCTTCACGACCAACTACACCGCAGCACGATGCAGCCACAATTCTCGCATTAGGTGCCATTTCATGCGCTTGCTGCACCATCTCCTTGAAGTCATGCCCAATAGATGCGTGCAAAACCAATAAATCGGTGTCTTTGTAGTCGTCGCCCAAAGCGATTTCCATACATTCCATAACCGCGCGACGGGTGTTTACTACGCGTGCGCTCGACGAATAAAATTTTAACATAGTAGAAGTGGTGTTTTAGGGTTTATATCACAAATGAAAGGGAATGATCCATTCGCCTTACTGACGAACGTTAGGATTGTTTAAATGCAAAATGATCTATATCAGTCCTTGTGGAATGTTTGTTTGATTGCATAATAGTTACTCGTGAATACAATCGGGTAAATTCGTCCCATGAAAAAACTCCTCTTAGTTCTGCTGACAGTTGCTGTCTTGCTATTGGCCTACTTGGTCTATTCAGGTTTGTTTGCTTCAGTAACCATCCAGATGCAAAACATGCCTGGTTATCGAGTCATGGGCATACAACACACAGGACCCTACGAGAAGATCGGCGACGCGTTTGAACGCGTGCATGCCATTGCTGATGAACATGGAGTAAAGGTTCATATGATAGGGATCTACTTTGATAATCCTAACGAAACTCCTGAGGCACAGTTACGCTCATTGGCAGGTCTCGTAGTAAGCGTGGAGGATAGCTTAAAGCTCGCGAATGTCGAGGGCATAACAGCGCTAACGATTCCTTCCGGTTCTGCTGCGGTATCATCGTTCAAGACCAGTGGTATGGTTTCTATGATTATTGGAGCCGTGAAATCGTATCCTAAATTGACAGAGTATGTGGCTGAAAAGAATATAGCTGAACAGGTCAACTTTGTTTACGAGGTCTATGGTGAAGGCCAAACGGAGTATGTTATGCAATTGGCTGATTAGCCAAATTTGGAAGTGTGAGTCGCAGGGTCGTTCCAACGCCAAGATTTGATGTAAGTTCGATGGAGCCACCAATGCGCTCGGTCATTTCTTTGACTATATAAAGTCCTAAGCCGGATCCGCTGCGTTCACTGCTAGCCCGGTAAAACATTTCGAAAACTCGCGATTGATTTTCAGGGGAAATTCCCTTTCCGTTATCGGTGAATGCGAGTATACATTCCGTTGGGTTCTGTTCAATCGATATGCGCAGCCAGGACGCTTCTTTTGATGGGTCGCTGTATTTGACGCTATTGGACATGATGTTGTGCACAATAGACTTAAGTCTGCGTTCATCGGAATAGAAAGGCTCGCTTCCACTTATAGTCCATTCTATCATTACGGTTGTGCCTTCATAAAACTTGAGGTCTTCGTAGGTGTTTTTTATCAGTTGCTCGATATCAATAAAACGCGGTATAAGTTCTAATCGGGCGTTTTTGGAGTATTCGATGATGTCTTTGATGGTAGCGTCTAGGCGCTCAATCGATTTATATATTTCGCCAATAAATCGTTTTCTGGAAACAGGATCTATCTCCTCCTCGTCGATTAAACTGAGTAATCCTTTTACCGACAATAGTGGCGCCCTTAAATTGTGCGATGCACTGTAAACAAACTGATCTAGCTCGTGGTTTACTTTCTCCAATTCGGCATTCTGAAGAATAAGGCGCGCCTCACTTTTCTTAAGTTCGCTTACTTCCTGGCCGTAGACCACAATGAATTGAAGATCATTTTCTTGGAAAAACGGCCTGTGTAATCGGATGTAGTGCTTTTCGAGAGGAGTGCCTGCATGAAAAACCTCTTCCACGTTGAAGTCGTTCTTTTGTTCGACAGCAGCAAGGCAGCCGGCCAAACGCTTCTTGGATAATTCAGATGCCTGGTTTTTTCGCTGCCAGAATTCAAAATCAGTTTTTCCAATCATCCAGCTTCGCAACTCATCATCTTTAACGGCTGCGCGGTTTACCACCAAAAAACGAATATTGGGGTCAACAACTACGAGTTCGGATGGTAATTGATCGAGTACTTCGCGCAGTAATTTGTTCTCATTCACAACACGCAAATACTCCTCCATGGAAACGGTGTTTTCTTGCGATTCGGATGATGAGGCTTGCGACATGAGGTAAATAGGATGAACCGAAAATAAGGTGCTTTTTAATTCGACAAGCAGGGATCAATTCCTTAACCAATATTGGGTAATTCTATTTGAATATTCACTCCGACTCCTTGTTGTGCGTCCAGTTGAATCGTTCCACCCAGTTTCTGAATTATTTCGCGCACTATATAAAGTCCCAATCCTGATCCGGTGCGTTGACTTGTTCCTCTGTAAAACATATCAAATACACGTTCGGTGGTGTGTGATTCCATACCGATTCCATTATCAGAAAATCGCAGGCGGCACATGGCAGAAGTAACTTCTGCGTCTATCGATATCCATGATTGGCTTTTGGAGTGATCAGCGTATTTGACACTGTTGGAAAGTATGTTGTGAAGAATCGACTTGATGCGTCGCTCATCGCAATGAAAAGGCGCTTTGAGCTCATAGTTTGTGCGAATTTCGACGGGATGGTTTTCATAAAAACGCAAATCTTCCGTAGTGTTCGCAATCAGTTGTGGCAAATCAATGGTTTGTGGTGTGATTTCTAGGCGAGCATTTTTCGAATATTCAATAATGTCGTGTATTGTGGCATCCAAGCGTTCTATCGAACGAAAGACTTCATGCATGAATTTTTCCCGATCGGCTGCCGATACATCTTCCAAGGATATTAGACTCAATAGGCCTTTCATAGAAAGCAGCGGCGCCCGAAGGTTGTGAGAGGCACTGTATACCAATTGATCCAATTCGGCATTTACTTTTTCTAGCTCACTGTATTGCTGAATCAGCTGGTGCTCGGTTTTTTTAATAGCGGTGATATCGACGCCATAGGTGAGTAAAAAGCGAAGTTCATCGTTTTCGAAATACGGATTCGTAACGCGTATATAATGTTTCTCCTGCTCGGTTCCGGGGTGGAAAATTTCCTCTACCGATGTCATTCGCTGCGCTTCAATGGCCTCCTTGAATGCGTGAATGCGATTAATTGCTTTTTCGAGGGGCAGATTTTTCGACTTCCAATATTCGATTTCTGAACGTCCGATAAGCCATTTGCGTAACTCTTCGTTTTTGATGGCACTTTTATTTACGAAAAGAAACTTGAATTCCGGATTGAATACGGCCACCTCAGCGGGAAGGTGATTCAGAAGCGCGGTGTAAAATTCGTTCTGTTGAATGATGCTATTCAAGGCTTCTACCGACATTTCCGCCGCTGATTTCATGTTTTTCTGCAGTAGCTCCACCTCACAGCACACTAGCCAACTCGATTGCTCTTCGATTCGTACAATTTTGCTATTCCAAATGGCATATTGTTGTATCG
>JBKCGW010000079.1:0-12497 GCA_046303175.1 Flavobacteriales bacterium | reverse complement strand
TGCATGTGTTAGGCCTGCCGCTAGCGTTCATCCTGAGCCAGGATCAAACTCTCCATTGTAAAGATGTTTAATCTCTTGGCTTCTTAAAATAATTTACCTGTTCGCTGCTGCATTATATCAAAGAACTTTTCAACTTTTCCCTTTTCACTTTTTGAATTGGGGCGGCAAACATACTGTGGTCGTTTCGTTGTTTCCAAATTTATTTTCATTTTTTTTGAAAATATTTTTTTTGAAACCCTTAACTACACTGCTTTTGATGCTTGCCAAAGAACGTTGTTGTTTTCAAAAGCGGGTGCAAATGTACTCCTCTTTTTCATTCGCGCAAGTCCTAATTCAAAAAAAAACCCCGACTACCTGTTTAAACGTTGATAATCATAGCTAAAAAAAATGAAAATAATTTTACATTCACTTCATACAGCCTGCAAAAAGGGAGATATTATACTCCATTTCGTCAAATCGCGATTGAAAAACTATCTTCGCCGCTCCCCTATCTCATCGGGGAACAACATTTTCAGCTATAGCTCATGCAATCTCCCCGCAAAACAAACTTCCGAAACTCACCAACAGACAAGCCTTCATTTGCAAGAAACCAAATGCTTATTGGTCTTCGTCCTCTTATGGAAGCTATAGAAGCGGGTAAAGAGTTTGATAAGGTACTCATTCAAAAAGGTCTTCAAGGAGACATCATCATAGAAGCAAAGGAGCTCATTCGTAAACATGACATACCCTTTCAATATGTTCCTTCCGAAAAGCTAAATCGAATCACCACCAAAAACCATCAGGGAATCATTGCATTTGTGTCGCCCATTTCATTTGAAAACCTGGACACGATTATAGCTCGTGTATTTGAAGATGGGCAAACGCCTAGATTCCTAATGCTTGATGGAGTAACCGACGTTCGAAATTTCGGAGCCATCTGTCGAACTGCCGAGTGCTTTGGCGTGCACGCCGTTATTATTCCCGAGAAAGGGAGCGCTCAAATTAACGAAGAGGCCATCAAAACTTCCGCGGGCGCATTGTATAATATTCCGGTTTGCCGTGTGAAATCCATTCTAGGCACACTGAAGACTCTGCAGTTATCAGGAGTTACGGTAATCGCGTGCTCCGAAAAAACAAGAAAGAACTCTTATGAGTGCGACCTGACTAACCCTATCTGTATCATTATGGGTTCCGAGGAATCGGGCATAAGCAATGATCTTCTCAAATCGGCCGATGATATCATGCGAATCCCTATGTCGGGAAAAACATCCTCTCTCAATGTCTCCGTTGCCGCGGGTATCGCATTGTATGAAGTGTCCCGACAGCAATCTGCAATAGCATAACGGGGCAACCTAAATCAATAACTTTAGTCATGTTATTAGGTCAATTTCTTTAATTTAGCGATTTTTGAAACATATTTGCAAATTTCCAAGTAAGCAAGGCCGCTTAAATTGGAAGTAAATCTCATCAAACTATGATTAAAATTGTTCTCACCGTTTGCGCTCTATCGTGGAGTGCTCTTTCTTTTGCTCAATCGACAGCTTCCTCCTCTATTGAGCGTTTGTATTTCGAATTTGTATCACTGGATTTCGACAAGTATGCTGAATTACAAGAAACGGTGAAAGCAGATGGAAACTACTCCATAGAAACTGCTTGTATTCCTGCCAGAGTTATTTGCGTTAAAGCCACCAGTAATCAAGCATCAGCCGCAGGCTTCAAACAACTTGCGACTCTTATAAATTTGAATGCCACTGAATGGCTTCAAGGACAAGAAGTAAACGCCTTTGACCAACGCTGCCTGAACGCACGCACAGGTAATTGATTATCCATTTCTACAATTAACAACGTATTTTCTTAGATTAACTATGATACGATTCAACTTTAAAAACCTCCTGCTTACAGTGCTGAGCGCTGTTGCTATGCAGGCCGTTCAAGCGCAATTGAACGTGGATGTTTCATTAACACCAGATCAGATGGTGCAGAACTTGGTAGGCACCGGGGTACAAATTTCAAATGTCACGGTCACCGCTTGCGACAGCAGCTATGGTTACTACCAAGCTGCAGGAACCGAAATTGGAACTTCACAAGGTCTGTTGCTTACAACAGGTAAGGCACTTTATGCCGTGGGTCCAAACAACTCGATTGGTAACTGTTCTACTAGCGCAGGCACTTGCGACTTCTTCGACAATGATTGTCCGGGAAGCCCATTGCTCAATCAGGCACAAGACAGAACTACTTACGATGCCACACAGTTTGAATTCGATATCATCCCACAGGGTGACTCGCTAAAGTTCAAATACACCTTCGCCTCTGAAGAGTACAACGAATGGGTAGGTTCGCAATTCAATGACGTTTTCGGATTCTACATCAGTGGTCCCGGCATTGGAACAGATGTAAACATTGCGCTGATCCCAACTACCGGCCAGGTGGTTTCCATCAACACTATCAATGCTATTACCAACCAAGCATTCTACTACAACAACCAAAACCCACTGGGTCAGTTCGTTCAGTATGATGGATTCACTAGAAACCTTGTAGCCAAAGTAGGCGGTCTTTTCCCTTGTGAAACTTATCACCTCAAGTTGGTGATTGCAGACGGAACAGACCACGTATACGACTCGGGTGTTTTCATCCAGTCTATTGAATCGAATCCGGTGTTGGTTTCAACAGCAACCTCAAACGGGTTGGAGTATATGGTTGAAGGATGCTCAAATGGTAGCATCACCTTTACTCGTCAAATTGTAGATGACCAACCAAGTGAAGTACTTTATTGGGTTGGTGGAACAGCAACCAATGGGTTTGACTATACACCTCAAATCGGCAATGGAATTCCTTTTGCTCAGAATTCAGTTACCATTCCTGCCAATGAGGCATCGGTTACATTCAACATCACACCGGCCGATGACGGCAACCCGGAAGGAGAGGAATTCATCACAATTTACCTCGCAAATCCTTTGTGTTTGGAAAGTGGAGCTGCAGACAGTATTAATTTCTACATCAACGATTTTCTTGATGTAGCCATCACTACAGATGAACCTAATACTTGCATTGGCAACTGCATTACACTTGTGGGAGAAGTCCCTAATCTACCCACTACTTCATTTGATTGGTCAACTAATGTGTCTAACGGGAACAGCCTCACTGTTGAGGTTTGTCCTACCCAAGCTACTACCTATTCACTGGATGCTTCCATTGGTGAGTGCACAGGTTCGGCTGAAATTACTATCAATGTATCGAGCATCGCCGTTGAGCTCACTTCGACACCCGTGAGCTGCGAAGGCGGCGACAATGGAACCGTTGGAGTTCTCGTTCGCGACGCGATAGAGCCATTCACATACAGCTGGACAGGACCAAATGGTTTCACAAGCAGCGCGGATAGCCTTTCAGGTGTTGGCGCAGGCGAATACTGTGTAACAGTTACGGATGCCGCCGGCTGCGTAAACACTGCATGTATCGATGTAATCGAATCAAACGAATTGACAGCTAGCTCTACTCTATCCGACTTTGCATGTAACCAGATTTCATGCAACGGTGTTTGTGATGGTAGCATATCGATGACCGTGAGTGGTGGAGTTACTCCATACTCATTTGCATGGTTAGGCCCTGAAGGTTTCTTGGCTTCAACAGAAGACATTAGTTCACTTTGTGCCGGCACCTATGAACTCACGCTTACCGATGCAACAGGTTGTGAATACACCAATAGCTATACACTGACCGAACCAAGCGTAGTGACTATCGAAGTAGTAGGTTCAGTAGACCTTGAGTGCTCAGGAGTTGAAACAGGAGAGGCTAGCGTTGCTTCCAACGGAGGATGTGCTCCTTATACATATTCATGGAGCCACAGCGCTGCAGTAACAGGTCCTGTTGCTACAGATCTCGGCAGCGGCACCTACGAAGTGAGTGTTACCGATCAAAATGGCTGTAATAGTGCCGGAAGCGTTACTATCGTTATTAACGAACCAATTGACCCACTTCTGGTTACAATAGACGAGGTTTCATTGTATCCTGGAGGTTTCAACGTGAGCTGTCCAAGCAGCACAGATGGCTACGTTAATGTTACATCCACTGCCGGTACAGAGCCATACACATTTGAATGGATCAATACCGCAACCGGTGAAAACGTTTCCAACGTAGAAGACCTTTCAGACGTGGCATGCGGAAGTTACTCTCTGACTGTTACGGATGGCAATGGATGCCAAGTAAACCAAGAAGTTGATTTGGAATGTGTTCCATCTATTGACGTTCAATTGGACGTACAAAATAATCCATGCGGAAGCCCAACGGCATCGCTAGGTTCTATTGAAGTAACCTCTGTAAGCGGCGGTCAAGGTGCTCCTTACAACTTCTCTTGGACAGGCCCTAGCTGTTCACCATGTACTACTGAAGACCTTACCAACCTCGACTCCGGCGACTATCAACTGATTGTAACTGACTCGCAGGGATGCGCAGATACGACAACAGCGAACATTGGACAAAACGATGCATTTGTTGCTATAGGCGAGGTTACCGATGAATCGTGTCCGGGTTTGTGTGATGGCTCCATCGACATTACCTTGACAGATGGTAGCGGCGGTGGTGGCGGTGTAACGCCCTTCCCTCTCTCATCAAGTTCAACCATTCAAATATGCTTTTCAGCAACACATTCCTATGTTTCTGATATCGCATTCCATTTGGTAGGCCCACCAAGCTGTGGTAGCCCTGACATTTTACTTTCTCCAAATCCGCCTACATCTTGCAATGGTGGTAACAACGTAAGCAGCCTTTGTTTTACAAATGCTAATACCGATCCTTTCAATGTATGTGGAGCGACAACGCCATTAACAGGTAACTTTGGAGCATATGCAGACGGAACAGCAATCGACTGGGCTCCGCTGTTGGGTTGTGACGCCAACGAACCCGGTTGGGCTGTGCAGATTTATGACTGCGTTGGTTTGGATTTTGGATCTCTTACGGATGCAACCTTAACCTTCACAGACGTTGATGGATCAGGAAATGTGCTCTCATCGAGCTACTCAACTCCTGTAGGATTCAATTCTCCTATCAACGACAACTCATGCGATCCACTTTCTGCCTCTATCTTCCAAGTTGAAACTGTTGGCGGCGGCGGAAGCGGCGGCGGCGGCGGCGGTGGCGGAAATCCGATCGAAGGTAACTTCACCTATACTTGGAGCGGTCCATTTAACGGAGCTGCGCCCACTACACAAGACGTTAGTGGTCTTTGCCCCGGTGATTATTCCGTTCTGATTAGCAACGGGGATTGTGAAGAAACTCTATTCTTTACTGTTCTGACAGCCGATCCTATTGTTGTGGATGTTGTGAACCAGATTGACCCAACTTGTTTCGGTCAAAACAACGGAAGCATCGATATCAACGTAATTGGCGGAAGCGGTAACTTCAACTATCAATGGATACCGCAACCTTCTTGCTTCTTCTTCGGAGCAACCACCCAAGACATAAATAACCTACCGGCATGCGATTTCACTGTGAGTATAACAGACCAGGTGACAGGATGTAATGTACTTACTACCATTACCCTTGACGCTCCTCAAGTAATGGAACTCACTGTAGTTACTTCGCAATTCGAAGGCGGTTACAACTTGAGCTGCCATAACTCGAACGACGGTGCTATCTCTGTTTTTGTTACCGGTGGTACTCCCGATCCTGATGCTTTCGCACCTTTCGACTACTTATATGACTGGATTAACGATTGCTCAGAAATTGACCCTGCACTTTATGGTAATGATCCGAACGCGCCTAATGCAACAAACCTGCCCGGCGGTTCTTACGGTATCAACGTTACGGATGCTAATGGATGTTTGGCCACCACTTGTTTCGACTTGATTCCGCCGGATTCAATTCAATCACCTGCCATCATCCAGAACATTTCATGTGCAAGCGACGAAGGATGCATTACGCCGAACGTTCAAGGCGGAAGCAGTACGTTCATTGCATATGAGTGGACAGGCGATATTGGCGCCAATGCTTCGGATGCAGCCACACTTTGTGGATTGCAAGCTGGCTCATTCACGTTGACCGTTACAGATTCGAATGGCTGTCAAGAAACGTTTGATTATGAAATCACGGATGTTTCCACACCGGAGGCCATAGTTGAATCAACCACAGCTGCTAGTTGCTTTAGCATTTGCGATGGTACAGCAACCGTGACCGTAGATGGCGGAGAAGCTCCTTATACTGCAACAGTTGATGGAATAGCAGTAAATGATGTCCTTCCGGGTATAATTGACAGCTTGTGCCAAGGCACGCATCAATTGACTGTAATCGATGCCAATGGTTGTGAAAGCAGCTCCATTATCGTAATTGATAGCCCGGCTGAATTAGTTGTACTTACAGAAATCTTGATTCAGGAGCCTGGTCAGCAATACACTATTCAGTGTGCGGGTGACTCAACCGGCACCGTAAATGGAACTGTTTCAGGAGGTTCATTACCTTATGACATTTCTTGGACGGATGCTTCGGGTGCAATCATCGCATTGACAGAGGACATCAGTTCATTACCGGCAGGACAGTATTGCCTGAATGTAATCGATGGCGATGCCTGTTTGGTTCAGAGCTGTGTTATTCTAACAGAACCTGAATTGCCGTTGAATGTTACCAGCGTTATTTCACAATTCGATGAACAATACAACTTGGCTTGCTTTAATAGCACAGATGGTTTCATCGATTTGACTGTTACCGGCGGTGTTGCACCTTACACCTTTGAATGGGTAGGTGGCAATTCCGTGGATGGTATTGAAGACCAAACAGACTTGCAGCCGGGTATTTATGATGTTGTAGTGATTGACGCAAACTTCTGTCAATTCCCATTGACATTCGAATTGATAGCGCCTCCTCCAATTACGGTTGACCCAGGCATTGTAGGAATTAGTTGCTCAGGATTGTGCGATGCACAAATCGTAACCACTGTAAGCGGAATAAGCTTAGATGGAACTTTCGTTTGGACATTACCTGATGGAACAACTAGCACTGAAGCCAATCTCAATAACCTATGCGCAGGTGATTACACCATTCAGGTAGAAGATCCTATCAGTGGATGTTCACACGAAGAGGTCTTCACTATTGCGGATCCGGGCGCACTCAGCGTTACCATCGCATTGAATGGCGATTGCACATTGGGAACTGCCGGAGCCTGCGCAACAGTAACAGGCGGAACGGCACCGTATTCATATGATTGGTCAAACAGCGGCACATTGGACTGCGTGAACGTTACTACAAGCGGTTTGCTAACCGTATCTGTTGATGACGCAAACGGATGCGGGCCAGTTACTGCTGAAGTAAATGTTCAAGTACCGAGCGCTCCATTTGCAATCAGTGGTATTGCTACCGATGCTAGCTGCGGAGCTTGTAATGGTACCATCGATGTAACAGTTACCGGAGGTTCAGCCGGATTCGTATTCCAATGGGCCAATGGCGAACAAACAGAAGATTTGAATAATCTGTGTGAAGGTTTGTATGCTGTTATTGTAACCGACGCTTTAGGTTGTGAAGACGAATTGAGTTTCGAAATTTCACAATCAACCGGACTGGTTGTTACATTGGATATCACCAACGCACTTTGCGCAGGCGATAGCACCGGTGCAGTATCTGTTACTACCAACGGAGGTACTCCGGAGTTCACATACAGCTGGACCGATAGCAATGAGAATGTAATAGGTGTTGAATCTTCCATTAACGGATTGCCTGCCGGTGACTACTCTGTCGCGGTATCAGATGCTTCAGGATGTGATACAACCGCTCTATTTAGCGTTGCTGCTCCGCAAGCATTGAGTGTTACCATAACCCTTAGCGAGTATAGCATTGCAACCAACAGCTACAATATTTCAAGCCCTGATGGTGACAACGGATCCATTTTGGTTGAAGTAGAAAACGGCACACCTGAATACGTTTACAACTGGACACCCAATACCATTGGAACGGATGTAAGTAACCCAACCGATTTGGTTGCGGGCGACTACATCCTCCAAGTGGTGGATGCCAATGGTTGTGTTCTCGATACAACCATAACACTTGTTGATCCGGATGCATTGAAGTTGTATACTGCTTTATCCCCGAACGGAGATAATTTCAACGATACCTATGTAATTGACGGAGTTCAAGACTGTCCTGACAATCAGTTCAAGGTATTCAACCGTTGGGGTAACCTGGTTTACGAAAAAGATAGCTACCTCAATGACTGGTTTGGCCAGGACATGGATGGTAACACTCTTTCTGATGGAACCTACTTCGTAATCTTTGAAGGTTGTGGTGCGAAATTCAACACCTACGTAGACTTGAGAAGAAATTAAAATAAGCCGTAACACGAACTATTTAAAGACAATAACACGATGAAAAAATATATAATTCTCCTAGCCATCGCAGTTACTGCCCTTCGCCTATCGGCTCAGCAGGAATTGATGATTAGTCAATACATGTTCAATAGCATGGTATTGAACCCGGCCTATGCTGGCACACACGACTATTGGAGCACCAGTTTGCTTCACCGCAGTCAGTGGGTGAAGTTCGATAACGCGCCCCGCACTCAATTCTTGAGCGCAGATGGACAAATCTTGGGCGGAAAAGCAGGACTGGGCTTCAACGTGAGTAACGATGCACTCGGTATTACCAACGTGTTGGACATTAATGCCAACGGCGCAACACACGTTAATATGGGTAAAGGAAAGCTCAGCTTCGGCTTGCGTTTGGGTATGTCGCGTTACAGCGCTCAACTCACAGATGCAGTTATCAAAGACGTTGAAGATCCTGTATACGCAAACAACATCAATGGAACAATGATTCCGCGTGTAGGTGCCGGTTTGTATTACTACCAAAGCAATTTCTTTGCAGGTCTATCTATTCCATCGTTGCTTTCTGTAGACGATAAAATCACCTACACCACTACAGGTGTGAATAGCTTCTACAAGAGTCACATTTACATCAATTCAGGTATGGTATTCACTCCTCTACCGGAGCTAGCCATCAAGCCAAGCGTTTTGGTGAAGGTTCAAGGAGATGCTCCCGTAAGCGTGGACATCAACTGTAATGCATTATTCATGAACAAATTTTGGTTTGGCGCAGGCTATCGCACCGGTGATGCCTTGGTAACCATGCTCGAGTGGAACATCAACCCGCAGCTCCGTATTGGATATGCGTTTGACTACACTTTGAGCTCAATTTCGAATTACAGCAGCAACTCTCATGAGGTGATGTTGGGATACGATCTTGGCAAGGCTGCCTTAGTTAAAACCCGCTCACCGCGTTATTTCTAACCCCCAAACTGAACGTGAACAACTACAATATGACGATTATGAAAAGGAAATCGATAGTAAATCAGGTGGTAGCGTTGGCTATTTCTAGCCTCATGCTGGGCAGTTGCGCCACTATGTATACCAAAGCAGGTAAAGACGCTTATGATAACTTGCAATACAACGACGCAATCTATTATTTAGGCAAAGGAGTATCCAAAAAGGACGATGCCGATGGCCGTCGCAAGCTGGCAGACAGCTACATGAAGGTGAATGACTACAACAACGCCTTGATGAATTATGAAATCGCCAGCACCTACACGGACAACACGGATAAAGACCGTCTAAATCATGCACGTGCCTTGATGGCGAAGCAACGTTACCTTGATGCGAAGACCATTCTCGAGGGGATTGTTAGCCGCGACCCAGCGAATGCTCAAGCTAAGTTTTTGCTTGCTAGCTGCCGCAACATCGACCGCATGAAAGCGGACTCGATAAACTACATCGTTCAACCCGTAAATATTCCGGCGGCAGGACCTGTCTACGCACCCCGTTTATACAATGGTGGTTTGTTATTCAGCTCGCCTTCAGGAGATGGTGCGGTTGATCCATACACCAAAATGACCTACACCAACCTGTACACCACGAAGCGTGAAGGAGCTTCTTGGGGTGCTCCTCAGGGTGTTGTTGGAGTTAACAGTGATTACCACGACGCCGTGGCCACTGTATCGCCATCAGGTAATACGATGGTTTTCACACGCAGCTACACGCTTGAATCAGGCTCAATCGCCGGTAATGAAAACAAAGTGAGCACTACTCAGTTGTACACCAGCCGCAAAGCAGCCGATGGTACTTGGGAAAAGCCAACTGTACTTCCGTTTAGCGATAAGAAATACATGTTTGCACACCCAATCTTCGCCAGCGATGGTAAGACTTTGTATTTCGCAAGCGACATGCCCGGTGGCTTCGGAGGCATGGATATTTGGGTTGTGAAAATGACCGACAATGCTTGGGGTACTCCGATGAACCTCGGAGGTAATGTGAATTCTGCAGGAAATGAAATTTTCCCATCACTTCGCCGCGATGACGAGCTTTACTATTCAAGCGATATCATCGAAAGTCTTGGTGGTTATGACCTCATGTCTTCGGCTAATCGCAATGGTATCTGGGAACGTCCGGTTCACTTGAGCTACCCGTTGAACAGTTCATTCGATGATTTCTGCGTTGCATGGAATCCGGATAACAAGACCGGTTATTTCTCGAGCGACCGCTACGGCAGCGACCGAATCTTCAGCTTCGTTGAAGATGATACAAAAGTTACATTGAATGCCGTTGTAACGGGTCGAGACAGCAAATTACCCCTGGGTGGAGCTAAAATCGTATTGAAGAACCTAACCGATGGTACTGAGCAGATGTATATCACCGATGGAAATGGTAAGCTCACTGCAGAATTGCTAAAAGGCAAGGATTACCAAATGATCAGCGAGTTGGAAGGATACTTCAACCAGACCGACAACTTCAATACCCGTGGCGATGAAGATCCGATCAACAAAATGATTGAGATGGGTGAATTGTATGTTACGGATGCCAACGCAAATGGTGGCAAAAAGGACAACAGCAATGTAAAGGCAAAAGGCATTTACGATTTACCCGATATTCACTGGGATTACAACAAGTGGGATATACGTGCCGATGCTACTCCGTTCCTCGATAACCTCGTGAAGCTTTTCCGTGAGAACAACAACCTCAAGTTTGAGCTTCGCAGCCATACAGATTGTCGCGGTAGTTATGAGTATAACGATGATCTTTCAGCTAAGCGTGCGAAAGCGGTAACCGACTATATGGTTAAGAAAGGTGTACCACGTTCAATCATTGTTTCGAAAGGATATGGTGAGCGTGAGCTTCTCAACAACTGCACAGACGGTGTATTCTGCGAAGAGCCAATGCACGAAGAAAATCGCCGCACCGAGTTCATCGTAACCGGTAAGAAAAAATAAGATTCGAAATACAATTCGAATGGCGAGTGGCGGATAGCTGCTCGCCATTTTCTTTTTAGGGGCGAATGGAGAAGTAGCAATCTTCTAGTTCACCTTTTATTGTGTGAGGTGAGAATGGCTTATTCGCTATAGATTTTGCCGCTTCTCCACGTTTGCACCATGCGCTCCCAATAAGGCTTATAACCGGGCTCTCGTTCCAGAACATAGAGGTTGCTTGTAAAGGGCGATTCTACCCTATTGAACGTAAAAGAAAGCAGTGCTGCTTGATTGTCTTCTCCGTAATTCCAGACCTCCCCTTGCGATGAGCGAATTATTTGATTCGGGTTACCGAATAACAGATGAATCATCCCACGATCGGTTCGCCATCCCTCGGTATAGGTAGAGAAATAATAGTTCGCCTCCTCTACCCTTCTGTAAAAGACTCTGATAAGTTCTCGAGCGTGTTCCTTGCTGCCACCACACTCCAACCAGAAGCGGTCAATAAGCAATTTAGGATAGCTATTCTTTACAATCTCTTCGTGCTCTGTCTTGGTTGTGATAAAACGAATGGGCCATTCGAGTGAACTTACTTCCTTTACTCGAGGAAAATGAGTGTTCGATGTTTTGATGGTCAACCCCGCTCGCTTGTCGACATCGTGTGTGAGAAAAAACAACCCTCCATCAACCTCAAAAACGAAGGCACCAGGGTCGTTGCTGATCAAAGCTACCGCCTGCGCCTCCTTCAAGCTGGGAAGCTCAGGGCTATTCGATGAAAATGGTGGCGGCGGTAATTTGATTTCGCTTCGGATTTTCGCAAGCCAAGGCAAATTGTTCTTGGCGTTGCGCGTGCTCAGAATTTCAACCATTTGGCCTGGTGTCACGAATCCGCCGAAAACAGGCTCGCCCGATTCGAACTTGGTGAGCAAATAATTTTGAGCGGTATAACTCGAGGACTTGTCACACAGAATAAACGAAGGCTGTGTAAGGTTGCGAGATATATCGGTAAATTCCATGAGAAGGTTCCAGTTCCCTTCCTGCATGGGCACAGTCATAGACCCCAACAACCCACCTTGCTTATCCTTGGCTCCTTCGTGCAAAATCAGCGATAGTGTATCCTGAGCCATCCCGTTGAGATCACTGATGGTCGCCTTTACTTTCAAATTCAACAGAAATGGGTTGGCCGCAGATGTACGAGTGTACAATAATTCTCCGGAAAAGACGCGGAAATAAACCGTACTTGAATCGTCGCTGTGGTGATAAACGACATACTCCGGATGTATATCGCGGCTTTCCAAATCGTACA
>JBKCGW010000078.1:0-7383 GCA_046303175.1 Flavobacteriales bacterium | reverse complement strand
GTGCGAATACAGTGAAGGGACCTGCACCTGAAAGATCATCAGCAAGTTCCGCTGCGATTACAGCAGCTTCGAGCGTGTTGTGATCAGGGCTTCCAACTACAATGTCGACCACCGATTGGGCCTTCATTTGGAAGCTTACTCACAACACTATGAATTCGTAGAGAATTTTTTTCTTTTGTGTTTTAATTGATTTGGAAATACTTTAACAAGAGGACTCTTGCAAAGTTCAAAATCGCAGGAGAATTCTTGCCACAAATTGGAAGCCCAACTTGCTGTCTCCAACAGCAGGTTGTTCAAACTCAAGTTGCC
Source organism: Flavobacteriales bacterium (assembly GCA_046303175.1). Classification (GTDB taxonomy): domain Bacteria; phylum Bacteroidota; class Bacteroidia; order Flavobacteriales_D; family Sanyastnellaceae; genus JAIBBG01. The sequence goes on along the minus strand of JBKCGW010000078.1, from coordinate 7,074 downwards.
ATTGCCGGCATTAAGGCCTTGAATCATTCAACTTTGTTTTATGAGCGAATCATCATTCGACACCCGACGTGTCTTGCAAATTTCTTTGGTGCTTCTGGCACTGGGCACCATCATTTTCGCTTATCTCCGTCTGTCACAACCACAAAAAACAGTTGGAAACCCGCTCGAGGTAATTCCCAATTCTGCATCCCTCACCTGCATCATCGATGGCATGAATGGTTCATCCAACGAATTGGAGTTGCTGCGCACACTTCTGAATTCATCCGACCCAACATGCTCCTATCACGGATGGTCGCAAATGCTCGACCGGTTCGACTCATTGAGAACCACCAATCGCAGCTGGTACGATGTATTGCAAACCGCAGGCATTGCATTCCAAACACCCGATCCATTCAGCCCGGGTAACTGGTCGGCATCCATTGCGCTGCCTGCCGACATGCGTGCCAATGAGTTGATGGAAGCATGGTTGCCTGACTTGCCAAAACGAGAATTCAAAAACCAACAACTCTTCATTGGAACAACAGCAAGTTGGTGCACCATCAAAAACTGCCTGGTTATTTCACCATCCGTTGCTGTGCTTGAAGACATCGTTCTTCAGACGGGAAACAACAACGTGCTGAGTCAACAGGAATCCTTCTTGCAAATCTTCGAAACGAGAAGCAAAGACGTTCCGCTGCACATCATCGCAAAAATGAACGATGCGGATTGGCTGCCGCTGGAGCCTGTTTTTACGAAGTATGGAACACTGCTCAACGGCTACCTGCTTTCAAGCAATCCAACCGGAAACCCAATGAATTTGGCAGCTCCGGGAGATGCAATTGCGATTCACGAAGCACTTCCTGAAAAAACAACCTTTCTCGATGCAATGCACTGCGCCGAGTTCGATACCATGTGGACTGCGCTCAACGCTTACTACTCGGGCTCCACTTCAGAAACATTCTGGTCACAAGCATGGCAGGACATGGGCGACACCTGTCAGTGCGACCTCAATGAAACGCTTCTATCCTGGAGAACAGGTGAACAAGGCTGTGCGGTAATTGAACTAACCGATAGTCTTTCCGAACCGGTTGCTTACTTTGGAATTCGCGATACGATCAATGCAATATCAATGCTGGGACCTTTGTTGGAGTTACAAGCGCAACCTGCCGACGGAATCTACCGCGTTGCATTTCCGCAAGTATTTCAGCGCAACACGCTACCATCTGTTTCTATCGAGCATAGTTTCATCATGCAGCACAATGGTTATCTGTTTGCTGCAGCTGCCCCTTCCGTGCTAAAATTCATTCAAGGTGCAAACAGCAAACTCTCCGGTAAAACAGAATTCGTCAACTTCATAGAACAGGCAAGCAATGCCTCAGGCCGATTGATTTTTCAGTCAACTACAGAAATAGCGCTGCTTCCATCTTCGTTGATGAGCCTTATCAAAGGTGCCGGCAATTGGGGAATCACCACCGAGAAAAACAAATCGGGTAAACTTCTCGTGAGCATTGGACTGCCCGTAAAGGTCAAGGGCGTTGAAACCATTCAAGCTCCTGAGGTTTCCGAACCGACCACTATCACTTCCACTCCTACTGAGACACAAGAAAGCAACGAGCGTTCATGGCCGGTAATCAATCACAATACGCAGGAAAAAGAAACACTGCGTAACAGCGGAAATAGACTGGAGCTCTTGGGTGCCGATGGTAAATCGTTGTGGTCCATCGAAATTTCCGGCCCCGTACTTGGCGACGTTCTTCAAATCGATGCACTCAAAAACAACAAGCTCCAAATGGCCTTCACCACCGCAAGTGGCTTGTATATCATCGACCGAAACGGAAAAGCACTTCCCGGATTCCCCTTTCTTCCGAAGCCTCCTACAACCTCGCCTCTTCTTGCAGCCGACTACGATAAAACCAAAAAATACAGGCTTGTCTTCGGAGTTGGAGATGGTCTGCTCTTCAATTTGGGAGTCGACGGTAATCCTACATCAGGCTGGAAATTCAAAGACATCAGCACCGAGAAAATCATTGCGGTGCAAACACAGAAAATTGGATCCGATGATGTGATTTTCACCTTCAGCGATCAGGGAAGTATTCAACTGTTGAAGCGCACCGGCGAAACCAAAGCCATTACCAACACTAAACTGGATGGTTTCGATGGAAAGACGATCGAAATCATTCCGGGCAACGATTTGAATACAACCAGTATCGTCTACAGCTCAGGCGCAGGTGTGAAAACCGCTCAATTGTCGGCAGAATGACAACGGCTTCCCTCAAGCACTTGAAGCGCGATAGTGTTTTGCGTGAGGCATTAGCCGATTTCTCCCCTCCTACCCTGCGACGCGAAGAAAACATCGCTCTGTATTTGTGCTTGTCCATTATCAGCCAGCAACTCAGCACCAAAGTTGCACGCGTCATTTGCGATCGATTTCTTGATTTATTCCAGGGCAGCAACCCTACGTGCGAGGCCATTATTGCAGTCGAAACAGCCGAATTACGCTCTATCGGATTGAGCCAGTCGAAGGCCAACTACATTCACAACGTATGCACATTTTTCATTGAGCATCAACTCAACGATGAAAAACTGCACAGCATGTCCAATGAGGAGGTGATCGAAGTATTGATTCAGATTAAAGGTGTCGGCAACTGGACCATTCAAATGCTGCTCATGTTTGCCATGGCACGCGAAGATGTTTTCGCTCCCGATGATTTAGGTGTGCAGCAGGCAATGATTGCCCTTTACCGGTTGAAGCCTACTTCCAAAAAAGAACTGAACAAGCAACTCGTTTCCATTAGCGAGGCATGGAAACCCTACCGAACCCACGCATGCATAGCACTGTGGAATTGGAAAGACCGAATGAAAAAGAATTAGTCGCGACGACCAATTTCTCGCAAATGAACCACGTGCGAGCGTACCGCCGATAACACTGTGCTATGCTCGTTGTAGCCAACTCCGAACTTCGCACACGTTTCTTTTACAATCTCATTGATGGCAGGATAGTGAACGTGGGAAATACGAGGGAAAAGATGGTGTTCCACCTGATAATTCAAACCTCCCGTAAACCAAGAAACTATTTTACTCTTAGTTGCAAAATTGCTCGTTGTATTAATCTGGTGAACCGCCCACTCTACATTCACCTTGCCGTCTTCGGCTGCAGGAAAATCAGTTTCTTCTACTACGTGAGCCAATTGGAAAACAACGGCAATCACAATTCCGCAAGTGGTGGTGAGAATCAAATAACCAATCAACGTAGGCAGAACTCCTACCATGATCATCGGCAAGGCAATAAACATGAAGTAATAGAATAGTTTGGTAGCCCAAAAACTCACGTGATCCCAAAACGAGTACTTGCGAAGCTTCGTGTTGCCCACTTTTCCGGTGAAATACTTCAAAAAGTCGAAGTAGAAAACCCAGAATAAGTAATTCAACGCGTAAAAAACAAAGCCATAAATATGCTGAAAGCGATGAATCCAATAGCGCTTCTGATGCTGGCTAATACGCATAACCGGCTGAATATCGATGTCATCGTCCAGCCCGTCAATATTCGTAAAGCTATGGTGAACCATGTTGTGCTTCTGCTTCCACAAGTGCACATCGCCTCCCATCAAATTCAACGAATAACCCATGAGGTTGTTGATCCATTCATGCTTCGAAAAACTGCCGTGGGCGCTGTCGTGCATAACGTTGAAACCAATGCCCGCAAGGGTTATTCCCAATGCCGCACATACAGCTATACTTACCCATACGCCCGGCGTGAAAAACACAAGCCACGTGTAAAGCGAAACCAACAAAGTGAGGAAGATTACCGTCTTAAGGTAGATTTTCCAATTACCCCATCGAGAGAGGTTGTTTGCCTCGAAATACGTATCTACACGCTTCTTGAGCTCATCAAAGAATGGATGTTCTTTGGTGTTGAATGAAACAAATGACATGGTGATTTCCTTGCTTAAGCCACCGGTAAGTCCCGAAGGCGGCGGCAATGTACGCCAACGATTCGGCACACAACGTTAAACGGAAATAAAAGACAACAGCGTCTTGTTAATTCTTACTCATTATCAGCGAAATAGAAAATTCTTCCTTGGTTTTTCCATTCGCGTGTATATTTGCCTCGCTTTTGGCACTGATAATAAGAAGTGAAGAGGGGTCTCAAGCCCCTCTTTTCTTTGGTATCAACTCCCAAACCCTAAACAATGATTACGCGAGAATCGGTCACTCAACTTATCGAGGATAAAATCACAGGAACGGACATGTTTATCGTGGAAGTTTCAGTGCGTCCGGGCAATGTTATCGATGTAACGCTCGACAGCGACAGCGGCATTACCATCGAAGCATGCACTGAGGTGCACCGCCACCTGCTGCATGAAATGGACCGTGAGGTAGAAGATTATTCATTGGAGGTATCATCGCCCGACCTTACAAAACCCTTGAAAGTAACACGCCAATACATAAAGAATATTGGACGTGACCTCGCGGTAAAAAAGGAAGATAAGAGCAAAATTGAGGGTCAGCTAATGGCTGCCACCGAAAACGATATTACCCTGCTTACTTCTCAAAAAGAAGAGGTGCCCGGTAAAAAAGGAAAAAAACTGGTGGAAAGGGAAGTTACCATTCCTTTTACCGACATAGCCGAAGCGAAAGTGATGATTCGCTTCAAATAACGAAGAAAAGAAAAACCCTATAACGATCATTAAAAATCAAATCCGATGAAAGGTTTAAATCTGATGGATGCGTTCGGCGACTTCAAAGAATTGAAGAACATCGACCGCGAAACCATGAACCAAATCCTCGATGATGTTTTCCGCAGCATGATTCTCAAGCGCTGGGGCGCCGATGACGGCTTCGACATCATCATCAACCCCGACCGTGGTGACCTCGAAATTTGGCGTACCCGCGAAATCGTTTCCGATGGAGAACTCGACGACGAAGTAGCACAAATTGAGGTGAGCATGGCTCAAAAAATCGTTCCCGATTTGGAAATTGGTGAAGAATTGATTGAAGAAATCAAGATTGAAGATTTCGGCCGTCGCAACATTTTGGCTATGCGCCAAAACCTGCAGTCGCGCATCATGGATCTGGAAAAAGATCACCTCTATCAGAAATACCGTGAACGCGTTGGAGACATCATCTCTGGCGAAGTGTATCAGGTATGGAAGAAAGAAATGCTCGTACTCGATGATGAGGACAACGAGTTGATTCTTCCAAAGGATCAGCAAATTCCTTCCGACTTCTATAAAAAAGGAGATACCATTCGCGCGGTTGTTTACAAGGTAGACTTGCGCAATAACTCTCCGCAAATCATATTGAGCCGCACTGCTCCTGAATTCCTCGAGAAACTCTTCGAACAGGAAGTACCGGAAGTATTCGATGGTCTTATCACCATCAAGAAAATCGTTCGTGAGCCGGGCGAGCGCGCCAAGGTGGCTGTTGAAAGCTACGACGATCGTGTAGATCCTGTAGGTGCTTGCGTAGGCATGAAAGGAGCGCGTATTCACACCATCGTGCGTGAATTGCGCAACGAAAACATCGACGTTATTCAGTTTACCAACAACGAACAACTTCTCATCACTCGCGCTTTGGCTCCTGCCAAAATCTCGAGCATCAACCTCGACCGCGAGAATATGAAGGCCGATGTGTTCCTGAAGCCTGACCAGGTTTCTCTCGCCATAGGTAAAGGTGGTAACAACATCAAACTAGCCGGTCGTCTTACCGGTTTTGAAATCGACGTTTACCGCGAAACAGATACCGACATCGATGATGTGGATTTGGAAGAATTCTCAGACGAAATCGATGCATGGATCATCGACGAGCTCAAGAACATCGGCTGCGATACTGCGCGCTCAGTGCTCGCTATTCCGAAAGAAGACCTCGTGAAGCGCACGGATCTTGAAGAAGAAACCGTGGAAGAAGTGGTTCGCATACTGAAGGCAGAATTCGAATAATTCTCGCTCATCACAAAATAAAAGGGGCTGCATCGTTTGATGCAGCCCCTTTGTTTTTTCCGGAATCTATCACGAGAAACTCGAGTCGGCGGACGCGCAGCAGCGCGTCCCCAACCCATCCTTGCAATTAGGCGCTCTATTCGAATTCTAACGACTCACAATAAATCGCTGCGACTCATCAAACCCATCCCCATAAAGATGGTAGATATACGTCCCGTTCTCCAGCTCATTCAGCATGAAACGCTCGCGGTGATAACCCATGCCCATCGATTTACGATCGAAAACCGTTGCAACTCGCTTACCTTGCATGTCCAGCACTTCAAGCGTTAGCTCATGCGGCTCTAGCAAATGGTATCCAATTACCAACTCTGTATTGGCCGGATTGGGATAGCATGCAAACAACTGCTCCTTCGGATACACCATCATGTATTCCTCGTTGAGTGTGGGTAGCGAAATATTCTCATCGCCGGGCTGATAGAAGACAAACTGAAGAAAACACAAGTACATTTCTTCGGTGGTCGACTCTCCCCACGTCATGATCTGTGGAGGGTCATTGGGGTTCATTGGGTTCTCCGCAGTATTGTCGAATGTACCCCAACAATGGATTGTGTATCCCGCCGGAATCCTCAACAAATTGGGAAAGGCAAATAAACCCTGCCAGTTAAAATCCCATTCCGGAATCTTAATCAGGTTGATAGTGTCTTGTCCATTCGGGCTAACGGCATATACCTCATAGCTTCGGCATATCAAGTGTGCATGCGGCGCAATGTCTATCAGCGAAACATCAACAGGCACCTCAATAGTTCCATGAAATGTTTTCACCTCATTGGGCATGATGATGAAAGGCTCATCGAGATTATACGGGTTGATTGGATAAGTCTGAACGTAGCGCGTAATCGGTTCATCCGCAAAAAATATGTTCACACTTGTTTGGTCCAATTGATCAATACTCGACCGACCGTAGTGCATCTGAATCAATAAATCTGAGTTCGCATACAATTTCTTACCCAGTGCTGGCGGAAAAACCAACGGACTGGAGCCTGGCACCCACGCACTGAAGAAATTATCGATTGGTTCAAATCCAAATCCTCCGAACTGGGTGTAACCATATTCCGGAGTAGCTGCATCCAATTGTGCCGCCTCACCGCTTGTATCT
>JBKCGW010000077.1:0-1945 GCA_046303175.1 Flavobacteriales bacterium | reverse complement strand
CCACTGTGTTACCGTTTTCATCGGTTACATAGGCTGTAGCAGCCGACTTCCAGCGCCAGTCGCCAACGGAAAGAACTCCTTCGAATGAGATCTGTTGGTCTGCAACCCACTCTGCGTCTAACTCGATACCTTGGTGGAGAGCGCGCATACCGGGAACGTTGTAATAGTAGTTCTCGGTACCATTGGATCGTGTTCCTGTAACGGGGCGGTTGTTCCAAATGGTGTAGTAGGCGTTCATAGTTACCTTGAATTCCTTTGTATTGTAATTGGCTCCAACTTCAGCTGAAGAAATTTCCTCGTTTCGCAAGTTGCTGAAGGTTTCTAAACTGGTGCTGTAATAGGTGTTGGCCAACATGGGTGCGCGCGACAAGAAACCGGCATTCATAAACACAGCAGCGCGCTTATTGAATCGGTAATTGAATCCTGTTTTGATGGTACCTCCATTGAAATTCTTCCATCCACTTTCGATTTTATTGCCTAACGAATCGCGCAAGGCAAAATGATCGATACGGTTGTAGCGGCTGTTGGAAACCGTTGCATTTACAAACGCTGTATAGCTCTCGCCGGAATACTCTGCCAGTGCAAAGAGTCCCGACTGCAATACATTACTCGTTATGTTGTAGTTGATGCGATCGCCTTCATAGCGAATGACTTTTGCGAGGTCGGTGTTTTCGTATTCTACCGAATTGTTTGCATCTTGGATGTAACGGGTAGTCGATTTTTTATCGATTAGTGCATAGTCGGCGCCTAAAAGGTCGTAAACAATTTGATAGCGATCTACGCTGTAGTAACGCACATCCAAACCACCCGATAATTCTAGCTGTGAGTTGATTTCTGATTTGAAAGTTGAAAGCAGGCCGTACCATTTATGGTTGTTGATGCTCGATTGCAAGTAGTATGAAGCCGCGTATTGATTCGGATCATCGATGTAATTCAAGTTGGCAGGACTGATGACCACACCCAAGAAGTTGGTGAATGACTTGGTATTCTTGTCGTACATATACTGAAAGTTGATGTGACCAGTAGAATCCTTCTCATTGTCATTGGGACGCATACCTCCTCCATTACCAAAGGAGGCATACAACACATTGGAAAGCGCGAACTTTTCGCTGGGTGTCCAGAAGTGCTTGAGGTTTACAATGGGCTTGTGGTAGTAATTGTTGCGTCCTGATTGCACTTCAACGGGTGCGTCTGCATCGTAGCGATTGCGCGATAAATAGCCCCACTCAGAGTTGAATCGTAAACCTCGGTCGAGCGGGAGTTTCGCTGCGAAAGCGCCGGAAGTATCGGCACCTTGAGCGAGTGCATAATCCAAATCGTAGAACGATAAGCGCTGCCTACCCAAGCGTTGCTCGTGTTCTTGCGGGCTACCCATGGCCGAAAGAGAAAATGAGTGCTTGTCGAATTGTTTCTGTACTTTCAGGAAATAAAATATCTGCTCAGAGTTGAGTTGTTCTACCCACCCGTCATTGGTCTTGTAGGAGAAGGCTGCGGTGATTCCCCAATCGCCTTTCAAGCGTCCGCTGTTGATACCAAATCCCTGACGCATATTGTTGTTGTTGCCGAGTTCGGAAGAGAGCTTCACGTTGAATTTTTCTTCCATACCCTGCGTGAGGATATTAATATTACCACCTATCGATGGCACTGCCAGTTTGGACGCACCGAGACCACGTTGTACTTGTGTTTTTTGCGTCACGTTGTCGAGTCCAAACCAGTTACTCCAATACACCCAACCGTTTTCCATGTCGTTCATTGGAATACCATCGACCATGACAGAAACGTTGCGCTGGTTGAATCCGCGAATGTTTACACGTGCATCACCATCCCCACCGCCTGATTGTGTGGCATAAACGCCCGGTGTAGTATTGAGAATCATGGGAAGGTCGCGCGATGCAAGTTCCTCTTTGATTTTGATGGAAGAAATATCACTGAACGCAACAGGGGT
>JBKCGW010000076.1:0-3883 GCA_046303175.1 Flavobacteriales bacterium | reverse complement strand
GAGGTTGGCAACGATTCTCGGAAAAATTTGAAAATGTTGCCAACTGCTTCGAAGGAGCTCCGCCTTCAATGAGTTAAACACTCCTTTACATTTCAAACCGTAAGTTTTATTCTGAACTATTTTCGCACAAAACATAAATCCTCATGCGCATACTACTCACCACGCTTGCGTTGTTCATTAACGCATTGCTCATCGCCCAAGCACCGGCGCTTATTCCTTATCAAGCCGTAGCTCGCGATGCCTCAGGGCAGCCTTTAGCAAACACAAATGTGAACGCACGCTTTACCATTCACGATGGCGCAGCTGCGGGAGCAAGCGTGTGGCAGGAATTGCAAACCGTGAGCACCAGTGCGCTCGGGTTGTTTACTGTGCAGCTTGGAAGCAGCATGCCGCTAACCACGGTGAACTGGGCCGATGGTTCGAAGTTTATGCAAGTAGAAATTGATTTAGGAAGTGGCTTTGTGGATATTGGTACACAGCAGATGTTGAGTGTACCGTATGCGTTGCATGCGGGGAGTGTGCATTTAGACGTAAGCGCAACGGGTGATACGCTGTTTGTGGGAGATGGAAGTTTTGCTGTTGTTCCGGGTATAAGTGAAGCCAATAGTAATCAAGGTGGTGTTTTGACGACTGGAACTACTCTTCATTCATGTGGCGAGCCAAATGTGCACAATCCATACTTAGTTTACGGATCGATGATAGATCAAGAGGGTAATTCATACAAGACCATTAAAATTGGTCCGCAAGAATGGATGGCGGAAAATCTCAACACCAGCATTTACAGAAATGGTGATGATATCATACACGGAATTGATAATTCAATTTGGACAAATGCAAATAGTTCGGCTATTGGGTTGTGGGCTTACTACAATGATGACCCAGAAATGGCATGCCCATTTGGTAAGTTGTATAATTGGTATGCTTGCGTGGATAATCGGCAGTTATGTCCGCTCGGGTGGCATGTGCCAACCGAAGATGATTTGGTCTCGCTCATCGATTATTTAGGGGGTACTCTAATTGCTGGGGGACCTTTGAAAAGTATTGGGAATTTTCAAGATCAAACTGGTCTTTGGTCTGAGCCAAATACCGCAGCTTCGAATTCAACAGGTTTTTCAGGAATCCCCAGTGGAATTCGCCTTTTCGGGAATTTTTCCACTTTTAATGGTATGGGTGAAGTCGGTGTCTGGTGGAGTTCCACAGCTGTTGACGCTCCAAGCGCTTACACCCGTCTTATCGATTACAATACGTACAGTGTTTTTTTCGGTTCAAGCTCAGATAAAAGGGATGGGCTTCCGGTAAGATGTTTACGCGATTAATTCAATTGACTTTCGCTTTATCACGCCACCCGCGCATCATACAAATGCTTCTGAAAATCGATGAAAAGCGTGCTGATGTTGCGAACATCGCCGAGGATGTCCATGGCTTCTTCGAGCGACTGGTACTTGTTGGTGAGGGTAATGGTTAAGGTCGCCTTGCTTTATACCTTACCCCTTACCCTTTAATTTATCCTCCGCAGCACCTCACTCACCAAGCTATCCATCCTGGAAAATGCAAACCACTTTTTGCCGAGGTCTTTGATGGATGCGCCAATATGGTAGAGTTCTTTTCCGTCGATGATGAGGAAGCGGTCGTGGATGTGTTGTGTGCGGTGAATTTCGATGGCGGGGTATTGCGCATTGTGTTTTTCAAGGTCGAGACGAAGGGGCGCCGGAATGCGCTCGGTGTATATGGTTGCGCTCACTCCTTCGGTGCGTTTGGCGAGTTGTAACAGCACGGTGTGATCAATGTAGTTGTCAATAAGGATGATGGATGACGTTGCCTTTTGAACTAACTCGCTGAAGAAAACATAGGCGTCGAAGATTTGGTTGTTGAAGAAGATGCCGTGTTTATTTAACGAATAAGGCTCTAATTGAGTCAATATTTCTTGGATTTTTTTCTCATGTGAACTTAAATTCACTTCAATCAAATCTACTCTAGCGGCTAATATTTCACCGGATCTTTTTGATTTGGTGTATTGAATAAAAGTGTTGATTATAGCGACACTCATTGCTGCAGCAAACTCACCTTTTATTAGAGTTGCAAGCATTGAAATTCCATATTCAGTGAAAACCAGTGGCGATACAGTGGAATGTTTCAGGCTATATAACCGGTCGCAATTTGCGACCAGTTCTTCCTTTTCGTGTTTTGTTAGTCTGAAATAGTAATGCTCCGGAAATCGTTCGACATTACGCTTGACCTGTTCATTTAGCCGTTTGGTTTGAAGTTGGAATAGCTCAGCGACATCTCTGTCCAGCATAACCTGTTTACCACGTATCGTAAAGATTCGACATTCAATCGCGGGTGTGATTGTGTTTCCCATGCCGCGAAACTCTGCAGCATGTTCGACATAAAAAACCTATAAATTATTCCAGATATTCCTTTGAAGGGGTAAGGTATAAGGGGTAAGTGGGAAGGTATAAGGGGTAAAGGATAAGGTGGGCCTTACTTTATACCTTATCCCTTACCCCTTACCCCTTATACTTAGCCGTGATGATTCGGAGAAGATCCGAAGCCCGTCTTCGAACACTGAGGTTATCGCACAATCACTTTCTCAATGCCATTGCTGACACCTGCGTTGTTGCGGGTTATCACCGTGTAAACACCGGGTGATAGGGTAATGCTATCGGCGTTCTTACCATTGGTGGTCGATGCAAAGACGGTTCTTCCGGCTAAGTCGAGTACCTGAATTTGCTCTGTGCCTGCGGCATACGAAATGGTGAACATACCTTCTGCAGGATTGGGGTATATCAGCATTGAATGCTGTGCTGATTCTTGCAACCCACTGACAATCGCATTGAAGGTTGCTGAAGTGCTCAAGCATCCGTTGACGGCCGTAACCTGGTATGCGCCGGATTCCATGGCATCATACGTCTGGCTTGTTGCACCCGGAATGGCTGTGCCGTTCAGATACCACTGATAGCTCGCTTCAGCTTCCGGGTTGGAAACCGTTAGGGTAGTGCCAGTTTGTTGAATGACCGGCTGCGCAGGTGGCGTTGTGCTCACATACACGTCACCGATGGTGAAGGTGGAATAGAAATCACCCACTTCGTAAATAAGTTTGATGGTATAGGTTCCCGGCGCATCGAACGTGTATTCGATGCTGCCATCACAACTAGGCAATATCACATCATTGCCGATTTCGTAGCGGCAACCGGTTGTCGCCAGATTGATTTGTGAAGTATTGTTGAGTACGAGTGTGCCGCAATTCTCGGTGTAGGTCACATGGCCCATGATTTCACAAAGCAGACATTCGTCTTCTCTTGATTGGTCGGTACAGGCCTGCACAAAGCTGTTACCCGAAAGGAATACACCGGAATCGAGCATAAAATCACTCACGTCGGCAATGGCCAATTTGATGTGGTATGCTTCACCTATCTGCAGCACGCCAATGGAGGCGTGAAGAGGCGTAGTGTAGGCATCATACTGGGCTAGAATTTGCCCTGTATTCACCACAAAATATTCAGAGTTCACGAAAGAGTTCACCGAGTTGATAGCTACCGGATCGTTTGTGCCTGGTATGAGCGCAATGTTCACGGCTGCATTCCAGAACGGTCCGCTGATGCCGGGTCCGCTCACAAAAAAACCGAATACATCGTTGAAGGCACTGCCAACGAATTCTTCGTACTCGTCCGATCCGAATACATAGACAAAATCCATTGAATCGCCCGTAGCGATGAAATCAAACTCCAAAATGGCACCATCGTAGCTCTGTCCTGCTACCAGAAGTGCAATGTCCGTATCGTTTTGAACTCCGTTGGTTACAGCGTTTGCCGTCGACCCCATAAGATTATCGCCTTCTGCGCCGATAGCTTCTCCGGTTGAGAGGATCAGCCCTGATTCAATT
>JBKCGW010000075.1:0-1705 GCA_046303175.1 Flavobacteriales bacterium | reverse complement strand
GAGCACGGCATTGTACACATCGCGCTGACGAGGAGTGAAGCGTCCATTCACCGGAATACAACGCGTCATATCGGCATTGTAGTTTCCGTATTCCGCACCTACGTCCATCAGCAACAAATCGCCATCCTTGCAGGGCTTATCATTATCGATGTAATGCAGCACGCATGCGCTAAAACCACTCGCGATGATGGGTGTGTAGGCAAATCCGCGTGAGCCCTTACTCAAAAACTCGTGCATGTATTCCGCCTCAATTTCATACTCCATTACACCGGGCTTCACCATTTTCATTACGCGCTCAAAGCCACCGCGTGTAATATCAATCGCGCGCTGCAATTGACTCACTTCTTCTTGCTCCTTCACCGCACGAAGGCGATGCATGATAGGTGCGCTGCGTTCAATCCGGTAATGCGGATAGTGCTCACGAACCCATTTCGAAAAGCGCGCCTCACGCGTTTCAACCTCGACAACAGCGCGTGTATGCTCATTGTTGTTGAGGTAAACACAGGTAGCTTCCGCCAAAATCGTTTTAAAGACACGCTCAAACTCACTCAACCAATACACAGTCTTTACGCCGGTTTGCGTGCGCGCCTGTTCTTTGGTAAGCTTAGCGCCTTCCCAAATGGCGATGGTTTCACTTGTTTCCTTCAAGAACAATACTTCACGGTGATGCGCATGAAATGAATCGGGGAACATCAACAAGATGCTTTCTTCTTGATCTACACCGCTCAAGTAAAAAATATCGGTTGCCTGCTTAAAAGCAAAATGACCGTCAGCGCTGGTTGGATACACATCATTGCTGCAGAAAACGGCAACACCGCCCTTCTGCATGTGTGAAGCAAATCGCTTACGAGCTCCTGTGTAAAATTCGGATGAGAGTTGTTGGTAGCGCATGTCTTAGTCGTTGAGTAAAAACCACTTCATTACTTCATCTTCTCCAATATCGCGAGCGGCCTTCTTGCCAATCACCGCATGGATGTCCTTTGGTGAAATACCGCTGGCCGGACGTTTCCAAGTAAGGTCGCTCATTTCGATGGGCTTTCCCGCCGGGATATTCGTAGCAGCTACCAGACTTCTGCGAGCATTAGCGCGTGCAGGAGCTTCGCTTTCAAGCGCCTTCATTTCGAAGGTTCCCAAAAGCTCGAATGTGCGGTACATACGCTTCTGGAAATGCTTCAAGTCTTCCTTGTCCATCGCGTGGTAGTGATCGTTTCCGGGAAGCGTTTTGTCGTGTGTGAAGTGCTTCTCCAATACCGCCGCTCCCAATAAAGTAGCCACTTCCAGCGTGTGCATATCCTTCGGCAACGTGTGGTCGCTATAGCCCGGAACTGCATCCGGGAACAAGCGAATCATATCCTTGATCATGCCCAAGTTAGCGTTCTCATCCATCGTAGGATAATTCAACACGCAGTGCATCAAACAGAGCTTATTGCCGTGCTTCTCGATGGTCTCCACCGCCTGCATAACTTCCCATTTGTAGGCCGCACCCGTTGAAAGGATGATGGGCTTGCCGAATGAGCATTGGTATTCGATGAAAGGAAGATTCGTCAAATCACTACTGCTGATTTTGAAAACCGGCATGAGGTCGTTTAGAAAAGTTGCGCTCTCCACATCAAACGGAGTGCTCATGAATTCGATGCCTGCGGTTTCGCAATAGCGCGCAAGCTCTTCGTATTCCTTCTTCCAAAACTTATCGTATTTCTTGAAA
>JBKCGW010000074.1:0-5288 GCA_046303175.1 Flavobacteriales bacterium | reverse complement strand
GGTGTATGGGGAGAAGCATAAAAGTGGCAAGTGGCTAATGGCGAGTGCGAATCATTCGCTACTCGCCATTAGCCACTCGTAATTATTTATTCGCTTTCGCGTGATCGGCGAGGAACTGCGCCAATCCATTATCGGTGAGCGGGTGTTTCATGAGGGCAATGATGGCGCTCAGTGGGCCGGTCATTACATCGGCGCCAATTTCAGCGCACTTGATGATGTGCATCGGGTGGCGCACGCTGGCTGCGAGGATTTCTGTTTCGTAGCCGTAGTTGTCGTAAATAATACGGATTTGCTCGATAAGGTCCGTTCCGTCGGTCGAGATATCATCGAGTCGGCCAATGAATGGTGAAACATAGGATGCTCCCGCTTTGGCGGCGATGAGTGCCTGACCTGCAGAGAACACAAGCGTGCAATTGGTACGAATACCTTTTTCACTGAAGTATTTGATGGCCTTTACACCCTCTTTTATCATAGGCACTTTCACTACGATGTTGGGATGAAGTTCGGCAAGCTCTTCCCCTTCGGCAACCATGCCTTCAAAGTCGGTTGCTATAACTTCTGCGCTTACATCGCCATCGCCTACAATTTCACAGATGGTCTTGTAGTGCTTCATTACGTTGTCCTTTCCTGAAATGCCTTCTTTGGCCATCAGTGAAGGATTGGTGGTAACTCCATCCAGAATACCCAAGTCGTGGGCTTCTTGAATTTGCGCGAGGTTAGCGGTATCGATAAAGAATTTCATGGTTGCGAATTTTGCGGCGAAGTTATGCCGCGATAAGCAACCGTTGGGTGTGTGTTTATGCTATGTCGATAAAAATCAGGAAGGCCTATGACTATGTGAAGAATGGAGAATGGAGAATGGAGAGCTGTTGCGCAACAGTTCTCCATTCTCCATTCTCCCGAGTTATTGATTAAGCTCATCATGGCTCGAGTGCTTTACCACTTTAACGTTTCCGCCGAGAAGTCCATTCACGAGGGATATGAAAATGGTCAGTAGCACAGCCGACCAAAAACTTTCAATCATGAATCCGTCGACCAGCTGATCGGCAATCATCAGTATGGCCGCATTGATTACCAGAAGGAATAGACCCAATGTGAAAATGGTTGCCGGAATGGTAAGCAGCACAAGCAAAGGCTTGAGGAAAGCGTTGAGCAATGCTAAAACTATGGCAGTTATAATAGCTACCCATGGCTGTTCGAACCGGATGCTATCCATGAGGTAATCGGCAACCAACAGCGTAACGGAGGTACTTATAAGCTGCAGCAAAGTTGTCTTGAGTTGTTCTTGACGTTGCATGGGGCGAAGGTAAGAAAAACCGCTGCGCTATGGCACCCAAGGTTAGCAAGCTCACCCATGGGTAAGGACGCGCAGCAGCGCGTCCCAGACACTCGCATGACCCGCAGGGCTAGCGTGGCACACAGGCGTGAGAGCGCGCTTCTGTGCGTCCCGGACTCAAGATGGTCTCAGCGCGTCCCCAAAAAAAAAGACCGCCGAAGCGGTCTTTTCTCATGAGCCATAAGGCAGTTCAATAATCTTAGTGCTGAATCACAAACTCCTTGCTAACACGCGTTGCACCGGCACCGATGGTGAGGGTGTAGTTGCCTGCAGGTAGGTAAGTGAAGTCAAACGACTCGCGGTCGCTTGCATTGAAATTCTTGCTGATGCGGGTATAAACGATCTCTTGTCCCATTGCATTGAACACACGCACAGGAGCGTTTGCCAAGTCAGTACCGGTGATTTGAACCATGCCGGTTGTTGGGTTAGGGAACAAGTTGATTTGAGCAGCGTTCAAAACGGTTTCGTTTACGTTTTCAGTAATGTCGAAATTGTTGGTGATTGCCAAATAAACGATGTCGTTGTTGTCCCAAGTATCCAGGTCACCACGTACGTTCAAGCCCGGCTCGGTATCGCGTTGCACCACGATGTGCAATTTGTCGCTCACACGGTTGTGCATAGATGGGAATGCATACTCATACTCATTGAATTCAAGATCCGGAGTGAGTTCGTATTGTGTGCTCCAAGTGTCGCCACCATCGGCACTTACAACCGCATACAAGTGACTGAATAATTGATCACCGAGATATTCCTCATCGGCAGTGCGGAACACTACATAGATTTTCCCGTCATCACCTTCAGCCATGGTTGACATAGATGAAATGCTGGTGCGGTAGTCAGGCACGTTGTCGATGGTGTAGTCGAAAATATCGTCTGCATCGTTAATGCTTTCTTCCGGCATACCAACTACATAAAGCGAATCAGTTGGCCAGTTGCTGTTCCAGTATACAAGCTCTTCACGCTGGAAGATAGTATATTGACCATCACCCGATACATCATCGAGGAATTGGAATAGTCCAAACGTTACGTGCGCAACACCGTCGCCGTCGAGGAGAAGTGCACCCACACCGTCTGACGTAACGATTGTATCTGCAATACCATCGAGGTCGATGTCGCTGAGTGAATCACCCACATATCCGAAAATAGGGAAGTCCCAAATCAGTTGCGTTTCCCAGGTAGTTCCGCCATCAGCACTCATCATAAGTTGAGTGTCGCAATCTTCGCTGAAAAGAGCAACGGCTACTTTACCATCGCGTGCATCGATTGCGTATGAATCAGCTTCGATGTTCTTGAAGTTCAACGAGTCGATACCTGGGAAAGTCTGGTTTTGAATATCCCAAGTAGCACCGTTATCGCTTGAGCGCCAGTAGAGCAGGTTGCCATCGATACCGAACAAAGGAGTTCCGTTGAGTCCGCTTGGTGCGCTGAGTGCGATCATGTGAATAGTGTTGCCATCAGCGATAGCACGAGGCCACAAGAAGTCGTTACCGACAGTGCCGGGAATACGGCTATAAGTCCAATCACCTGAACCGGCCTGTGAGCGTTTAGCAAAAGCAATTGAGTCAGTACCCGGGTGCGAAACAAATGCTTCGCCACCATCGCCGGTGAGCATGAGTCCTGGCCATCCGCAACGATAGTCTTCCAAGCGATCTGCGGGTTCTGAACCCCAGTCCTCGTCTTGTCCCATGTTGTAACCAGTCCCGCGATCGGGCCATGTGGTAGAATTAGCGGCTGTACTCAGCATCCAAGTGGCGTGCGCCATGCCATTGTTATCGATGACAATTCTGTTTTGATTTGAATTGTTGGACTGGTTGTCGTAGGTGGTGGTTCCGATAACCTGTTCCCACAGAGTCATTGATTTTGCTGCCGGATTGATAGGGTAGGCAGCGGGTTTGTTTTTGCTCTTCTGAACCAAATTGGCAGGAGCTGTGTTTTGCATGGATGGTTGTTCGATGCTCACTTTGCGTTGAGGACCATTGACAGGTGCCGTCGCTTTGCGTGCTTGGCCCATGGCCGTAGCAGCAACAAGGGATGTAACTGCAAACAAGTAAAGTCTTCTCATGTTAACTAAGAGGTTTGAGGTTAATTTGGCCGAAATGTAAAAACAACTGAAGTTTAATTCACATTCTCAAATAAAAATATGCGCGCGGAACAGATTCGAGCGGAAGTAATCGCGATTGGAGATGAACTATTAATAGGTCAGACCATAAATACCAATGCAGCTTGGCTGGGCGAGCAGCTCAACGCCATTGGCATCAAGGTTCATCGTTCGACTGTAATTTCAGACGACAAGTCGGAGATAGTGAATGCTCTAAATGAGTCTTCAAGTCGTTCGCACATTATTATTATGACGGGAGGACTTGGCCCCACCAAGGATGACATTACCAAGCACACGTTGTGCGACTACTTCAATACCGAGTTGGTAATGAATGAGGAGGCATTGATGCGCATTACGGAGTTTTTTGAACGTCTCGGACTACCCATTTTGGAGGTCAATAGGCAGCAGGCGGCGTTGCCTTCAGCATGCAGTGTGATACAGAACCACCGTGGCACAGCTTGCGGCATGTGGTTCGAAAAAGGTGATCGCGTTTTTATCTCGATGCCTGGCGTGCCTTATGAAATGAAGGGCATGATGGAAGATGAAGTGTTTAGTAAGCTAGCTTCATTCTATCGGCGTCCGGTCATACGTCATCGCACCATTCTAACCACTGGTGTCGGAGAGTCTTTTCTAGCTAACCTGCTCGTTGACTGGGAAAAGATGCTCGAAGAGCGCAACATAGCCTTGGCTTACTTGCCTTCGCCGGGCATGGTAAAATTGCGCATGTCGAGTTACAGTGAAGGAGGTAGAGATGTTCAGGAAGATTTTGCCGCTTGTGAAAGGGAACTTCTGAACTTAGTAGGTGAACATGTTTATGGCTTTGATAAGGATACGCTTCAGCAAGTAATTGGCGACTTGCTTCGCTCGCAGGGTCAAACTGTAGCGGTTGCCGAAAGTTGCACTGGTGGCACTTTGGGCAGGCTCATTACTTCAGTGCCCGGATCGAGCGATTATTTCAAGGGAGGGGTAATAGCTTATGCCAATAGCATTAAAACGGATTTGCTGGCCGTTGAATCTACCTTGATATCAGAAAAGAATGTGGTAAGTCACGAAGTTGCGCGAGCGATGGCGACCGGTGCGCGCACTCAATTTGGCTCAGACTGGGCCATCTCCACCACCGGCATAGCCGGTCCGGGAGGAGGAACAGATACGCATCCCGTTGGACTCATTTATGTTGCGGTGGCAGGGCCAAACGGTTGCAAATCAGTGGAGTTGAAGCTTGGTAAACGCCGCGATAACAACATGGACATGGCCTCTTTTTCAGGGCTTAACCTGCTTCGCAAAGAAATTTTAGAACAAAAGGGTGATTTTTAAAAAAATTGTCGTTTCTTTGCCGCCCATTTTAAAAAGTATATTGCCATGGCACGCGTTTGTCAGATCACAGGAAAGACCACACAATCAGGACACAAAGTGTCTCACTCGAATATCAAAACCAAGCGTAAGTTCTATCCGAACTTGCAATACAAGCGTTTCTGGATGGAAGAGGAGAAGCGTTGGATTGAATTGCGTGTGACTCCAAAAGGAATGAAGACCATCAACAAATTGGGCTTAATGGCTGCTATGAAGCAAGCTAAAGAGCTCGGTTATATTGCATAATCGAATCATGTAAAAATGAGAAAGCACTGCGCAATGCGGTGCTTTTTCATTGATACAGGTACGATTACAAACAGGGTGTATGTTGAAAGTTTCAATTCACACACGTTTGAAAGGCCGTGCCTTATTATATTTGCAACCTTTGTCAAATTAAGACTTACCAATTAGTTCAGTTACATGCGTAATAAATCGCTCTTATGGATCTTCGTGATCCTGCTCACATTGACGGTAGTATATGTGCTGTCATTCGGATTTGTAGCC
>JBKCGW010000073.1:0-3580 GCA_046303175.1 Flavobacteriales bacterium | reverse complement strand
GGGCGAGGGGCGAATGATCAGTGGTCATTCAATCTGATTCTGTTTCCGTTTCTCGTTCTATATAAGAAGATGAAGAATGGAGAATGGAGAACGTAACATTACAACGCTCATTTCTCCATTCTTCATTCTCCATTCTCCTACTTATCTTTAAATCCCTTCCTGCATCATCGCCACTCGCCACTCGCCACTCGCCACTCGCCCCTACGCCTTCCCTCTCATATGCCACTGGCTCATAAACACTGTCGCAGCGACAGAAGCATTGAGCGACTCTGCTCGGCCGGAGCCGGGGATGGTGACAAACTCTTGCACAAGTGAGCGCATGGCAGGTCGCACACCATGACTTTCACTTCCTATGATGATGGCGGTTTTCTGATTAAAATCGAAAGTATAGATGTTGGTGCCTTTCAAGTCGGCGGCGACCACGTAATAATCGTTGGATTTTAGCAGCTGCTGCAGGGCGTCGTCTGAAACTGCTGTTACGCACATTCGAAACACGCTGCCCATAGTTGCTTGCACCACTTTCGGATTGTAGAGTTCAACGCAATCTTGGGTGCAAAGTATTGTGTTGATGCCAAACCATTCAGCTGTGCGTATGATGGTTCCCATGTTTCCGGGATCGGCAATACCGTCGAGCACTAACACGGTGGATGCATTGTTCCAATCGGGCGTTTGCTCGTACTGATGAAATACAGCCAGATGCGCCGATGGTGTTGCCAATCCGCTCATTTGCTCCATTTCCTTTGCGCTCACTGCAATGGCCTGTTTGTTCGTTGCCGCCCAATCGGCATCGGTCGTATACAGTGAATGTAACTTAAAAAAAGACTGCAATCCCTCCTCTACTCCCTTTCTTCCCTCCACAACGAAACAACCGCTTTCGTTGCGAAACTTCTTTTGCTGCAGGGAACGAACCCATTTGATGTCCTTTTTCAAAGCGATGATTTTTTTGGAGGTCGATACCGAATGAACCGATTTATGAGCAAAATTGCGCTGCAAGATAATGAGTAGGTCGAGGCAGTTCAAAATAGCGTGCTTGATTGCTTGGGGCGCAATGCTTCTTGCAGGCTGTGCTCGCTTAAGAAATGTGCCCGATGGACAAGCCTTTTTGCGCAGGCAAGATGTGATTGTTCATACCGAAAACCCAACGAAAATCCCATTCGATGTAAGTGGTTTACCGGTTACACCGCTCATCAATTTTGAAGTACCAACGGACGAAATCCTCTCGTATTCGCGACTAAAACCCAACAAGCGTATCTTATGGTTTCGATTCAATCACAGTGTGTACCTCCTCGTCAATAAGAAGAAGCTTTCGGAAAGTCAGCTCCGAGTTGCATCACGCTGCCAAAACAAAAACAACCGACGAGCGTCCAACAACAAAACACCGGTCGAATGCAAAAGCTGGCGCATGTTCTGGGCTTATACTGTTGGTGAACAGACAGCATTACTCGATTCAGCCAAGATGCTCAAAAGTGCTGAGCAAATGAATTTCTTCTTGCAGAAGAAGGGTTACTTCAGATCCAAAGTAGAACCGGAAGTTGTATATAACCCGGACAGTTCGAAGTGTAAAGTGAATTTCCATGTGTATCCGGGCAAACCCTATCACATTAAGAAAGTTGACTACCAAATACAAGATGTCGAGATGGCAAAGAGCTTAGCGAACCTTCGCAAACTCTCTACCATCGATTCAATGGATGTGTTCGATGTGAAGGCCTTGGACATAGAGAGGGAAGCTATTGCCAACTTTTTCAATGAACGAGGTTATTACGACTTCAACAAAGAATACGTTGTGTTTGATGCCGATACGACTGCTGGAGGCAACGGAGTTAATATAACATTGCGTATCGAACAACCGCAGGTGCCATCTCAAAACAAAGGGGACAGCTTGGTATCGGTACCGCATAAAAAATACTTTATTGGAAACGTCTACGTGCATACCCGATTCGATTTATCAAACCCCGATTACGTGCCCACCGACACCTTGGAATACGATGGACTTAAAATACTCTGTTATGGAAGTCCGGATTTGGATGCTGACGTTATTTCATGCGCGCAGAGTTATCGATCAGGCGATATGTATCAGCGCAGCCGCATTGAACTCACATACCGACGGTTTTCACAAATGGGTGTATTTAAATCGACAACCATTCAGCTCATTCCAAGGGAAACTTCTATCAACGAAAAAATCCATATTCTCGACACGCATATACGTCTATCGCCCGAAGAGAAGCAGTCCTATTTCTTTTACCCGCACCTTACCAACCGAAGCGGTAACATGGGAATCTACGGCAACTTATCTTATACACATCGCAACTTATTTGGCGGAGCAGAAGCACTTGACTTCAACATCATAACCGGTTTGGAAGCATCCCAAAACCTGGCCTTCAGCAATGATGAAACCGATAACGCGACCGATCGTCTTCAAAACAACTTCAAACTCAACACCTTCGAAATAGGTCCGGAAATTACCTATCGTGTACCGCGACTTTGGCCATTGGGGTGCGACTTCACTGCGCAAAGCAGCGAACCTCAAACATCGCTCAGCGCTACCTACAACTATCAGCGTAGGCCCGATTATGTGCGAACCCTTTCACAAGTGCGTTACGCATACAACTGGATAGAAAATCCCGATGCGGTGTCACGCATCTCTTGGGACGTTGTGGAGTTCAGTATTATCAAAATTCAAAAGTCGGAAGCCTTTCAAGAATTCCTCGACCGTTTGCAAGATGCCTTTCTGGAGAATAGTTACCAAGACCATTTGATATTGGCCACCAACGCGACCTATACTCTGAACACACAGAAAGCGAAGTATCAGTCTCGTTATTATTACATGCGTCTTGGCGCAAGCGCAGCAGGCAATGCATTGAACGGAGTCATGGACTTAACCGATCAGCCGTTTGACAGTCTGGGTAGTCACCGCATCTATGGAATTCGTTTTGCTCAGTATTTCCGTGGCGAAGGAGATTTTCGTTTTTACAGTAACGTTAATGACCGTAATGCATTTGTGTTCCGCGCATACGGCGGGCTAGGAGTGCCGAGAAAAAATGCGATAACCTTGCCGTTCGAAAAGAGCTTTTTTAGCGGTGGCGCCAATGGACTTCGAGCCTGGCAAGCACGCACGCTGGGCCCCGGCTCATCGCGCGATGCATTGCTACCTCAAACCTTCAACAACATTGGTGAGTTGAAACTGGAGGGCAATGTGGAGTATCGTTTTAAATTCACTCAAATGCTCAACTGGGCATTCTTTGCAGATGCCGGAAACATTTGGTTGCTCAACGAAGACACGAATCGCCCGGGCGCCGACTTCAAAGCCGATCGCTTTTTGAGTGAGATAGCTATTGGCGGTGGATTCGGGCTGCGCATAGATTTCGATTATTTCTTGGTACGCCTGGATGTCGGGGTTCAGTTAAAAGACCCGGCGAAGGTTCAAGGGGAACGCTGGCTATGGCAACCCAAGGACGAATACCTCGCCTACCTCGCCTCTACCGGCAATTCGGTAGATCGCATAAAGTTGCGCAACAACACGGTGTTCAATCTGGGGATTGGGTTTCCTTTTTAGAGGGGCGAGGGGCGAGGGGCGAAGGGC
>JBKCGW010000072.1:0-3425 GCA_046303175.1 Flavobacteriales bacterium | reverse complement strand
CACGATCGAAATAGAATTGCTGAATGCATTCAATGAGCCGGTGCTGAATAACCTCTTCAATGCGCAAAGGGAAGTTCGCTGCGATGAGCAACCTGCTCGTTTGCAATCCGACCCGAGAGGATTCAACGATATATATCACTACGTGGAAGATGGTGCTGACATCACTTTCAGAGTGCAGTTTCAGAACAACACCGGCGAATGGGCCGACGATGTGTTGGTTATCCAGAACTTGAATTCGCAGCAGTTTGAATTGAATTCGTTTGAGTTGTTATATGCTTCGGAAGCGATCGTGGGTTGCTTGCACGATGATGGAACCATCGATTTGGAGTTCTCCAATTTGGTAGTTGCGCCAACCGGGGAAACAGGAGCCAATGCAGGAGGCTACGCGGTTTATCGCGCTCGACTGTACGAAGGGATTGCACCCGATAGTACGTTTTATCACGATATGCATGTGGTGTATGACATGAACACAGCTGCAGGCGACACGGTATTTCATACGATATACGATTGTTCGCGACTGGCGCATGTTATTGGTGAGGAACACTACTGCGAAGGGGACACCGTTGTATTGCGTGCCGATCAGGTGTGGATTGAGTCGTATGAATGGTTGGTTGGCGATAGTTTATTGAGTACAGAAAATGAACTTCGCATTCCGCTCACAGAGGGTTTTTACAATATCGTTTGCAATTTTAGCAACCCCGTATGCGCGGTATGCGAACATGCTCCTGTGCACGTGTCTGCGTTGCCGCAAGGATCGGTACTTGCAGAAGGAGACATATTGTATTCGCTGAGTTCAGATTCATGCCAATGGTACTTTAACCAGCAACCCATTCCGGGGGCTACACAAGCGCAGTACACACAAACAGCTGATGGCGTTTATCAAGTATACTGGACCAATGAACAAGGTTGTAGCGCATGGAGTGAGCCGATGTTGGTGAATGGAGTGACGAATTCCATGCAGCTCGTGTCGGTGTATCCAAATCCGGCCGACACTCGTGTGCAACTTGATTTACCGACAGGCGCATATCGTGTGATGGTGAGTGACATGAGTGGGCGCATTGTTCATGAGGAACCCAACTTCGCTCGTTTCAATACGCTCGACGTATCAGCGTTGCCAAGCGGTACTTACTCCATCGAAGCTAAGGGTGGAAGTGTTGTGTACCGCACTGTTCTCTTGATTCAGTAGGCACACGCAATCGTAACCCGGCTCGTTCTGAGAATTCGGGTGTTTTTTCCGAGAATTCGTAAGCGGCAAGTATCTCAAATTCCATTTTCTCATTCTTCTGACCCGATTGCTAAGTTGCATCGAGAAGGGGTTCTCTATCGTTTCATTTTCGTTTTGGAAATCGATGCACAACTAATCATCGATGCACAAAATCGAATTAACCAACCCTCTTCTATCCATGAAACGGTCCATTATGTTTTTCTCAGCCCTTGCTCTTATCGCTTGTGTATTCAGCTCTTGCTCCTCTACCCAAGCTGTTTTGTACAAGAAGCAAATGAGAGTTTCTGACAGCACTTGTATTTGGGCGAACTAAATACATCATCCATTCATCGAACTATAATTCCATTCATATGAAAACCAAGAATTTCAACCCAACGCTACGTGCCATTACCCGATGTGTTTCGGTGTTCATTGTGTTGTTGTTTCAACGCACTGAACTAGCCGCGCAATTGCCTGACCATGTATCTCCAGCCGGACTGCAAGGCTGGTATAATTTCGAATCCGGAACACAGGATTTATCGATGTTCCAACGTCATGCTTCGCCCTTTGCGGCGCAGTCGGCCCCCGATCGTTTCGATGCACCCAACAACGCTTATTACTTCAACGGCCAGAACAGTTTGATAGAAATTGAACACCATCTATCGCACAACAGCATGCCGTTTACGATTTCGCTGTGGATGAAGCCGGACGGAATAGACGGAGGAGGTCCGCTTATTTCGAAGGGAACGCAAGGATTTGAACAAGGATGGAAGATGGAAGTTATACGTGGCGGCAACGACGGTGACGCCATACGCCCAAGTTATGCGTTGCAAAGCGCCGACATGAATGAAGCATGTGAGTGCGGTTGTCAAGGTGTGTTTGAGGGCGAGGGTGATTGTGGTTCCGGTATCAATTACACCGGTAACATTTTCGATGATCAATGGCACTTGGTGACGTTTGTTGTCGATGATGTGGAGGGAAGACTTTATTTGGATGGAGAACTCGTTACACAGCAGCTGTGGGCAGGAGATCCAACCGGTATATACAACACCAACAACATTGTGATAGGCGCATTCCGCAACAACGATGGTCCGTGGGATTTTTTCAATGGGTTTATCGATGATGTGGGCATATGGAGCAGAGCGTTGGATGCTAACGAAGTTGCTGCGCTTTTTACGGAGGAGCCGTTGCCGCTGCAGTGCAACATGTTTGATCCGGTGATTTATGAAAATATTGTGGGTCATTGGCCTTTTTGCGGCAACGCAGAAGATGAAAGTTCCAACGATTTTCATGGCGTGATAGCAGGAGCAGAGCTCACCGAAGATGCTATGGGGAATGCTGAGTCGGCCTATCATTTTGATAACACGAGTATCGAGTTGCCGGTAGAAGTGAACTGGCTTAATGGAGATTTTACGATTCACCTGGAATCGCGTATGCTTGAGTTTGCGGATGAATATCCGACCATCGTCTCTTGCGCAGGCCTTACCATTCAATACGCCACAACGTGTGAGCCGTATTGCCTGAATGTCTATTTAAGAGGTGATGGATATGAGTTTGGGCACATGGCCATACCCATCGATTTTGATCAATGGAACACCATTACGTTGAAGCGTGAAGGACAACTGTTTTTCCTGTATTTGAATGGAATTGCGTTGAACATCGTTGAAATAGACCCCAATGCAGTTGCGCTGAGCGATACACACATGACGTTGGGTTATACCGGTTCTGTTTTGGAGGGTTATGAAGGTGAGTTGGATAATGTGGCCATGTGGACTCGTTCGTTGACGGATGTTGAGATTTGGGATATCTCGGATGCGTCGGGATTCATCGTGTTTGGTTGCACCGACCCCTCGGCTTGCAATTATGAACCACTCGCAACGATGGAAGATTGGAGTTGTGGTTATATGAGCGGCCCATGCAACGACGGAAACCCCAACACGATTAATGACACATTCAATGAGTTGTGTGATTGCGAAGGAATGTGGGGAGATTGGGAAGAGGGATGTACCGATCCTATGGCATGTAATTTTGATTGGTTGGCATTGGTCGATGACGGCACATGTCTTTATCCGGGATCCACTTGCACGGATGGAGACTCCACAACAACCAATACACTGTTGAACTGGTGGTGTGAGTGTGTTGAACAGGTGAACTGCAATGATCCTTGGGCATACAACTTCTTCCCGAATGCTATCGGAACCGACGATTGCCTTTACGCTGC
>JBKCGW010000071.1:0-3889 GCA_046303175.1 Flavobacteriales bacterium | reverse complement strand
GAGGCCTATAACCATGAAGGCCACTTCACCGTATTAAAGACCGAAAACTAACGCATGTGAGTACATCGAATAATCCCCCGCCTGTTTCGGCTAAAGTAGATCGCGCTCGTATACTGGATGCGTTGCTCTTTTCGACCTTCTTCCTCATTCTTTGTTGGTCGGTATTTATCATGGATGAATATCTGGGCTACCCATTGAAGGAGATGGGTTTGCAGCCGCGTGAAATGGAAGGCTTGCGTGGGATTTTCACTATTCATTTCCTACACGGAGACCTGGAACACATTGCACAGAATTCGCTTGCGCTTTTTGTGCTCAATTCCTTTTTGTTTTACTTCTATCGGTCGATTGCATTTCCGGTCTTTTTTGCACTGACTCTTGTTTCGCCGATTCTACTTTGGTTTGCGGGAAGAGAAGGTAATCACATTGGTGCCAGTGTACTGATTTATGCAGAGTTTGCTTTTTTAATGGTCAGCGGGCTTATACGGAAAAATCCGTTGTTGCTGCGTGTTGCCCTGGTAGTGGTGCTCTATTATGGATCGCTGGTTTGGTATGTTTTCCCTGTCGACAAAAAAGTGTCGTGGGAGGGCCACGCTTGCGGATTTTTCATGGGCGTTGTAGCTGCATTTTGGTGGAGAAAGCAAGGCCCTCAGCGGAAGGTGTATCAATTTGAAATTGATCCGGAATTACCCGATGACGAAAATGCGTACTGGAAAATTCCACGCACCGATCAGCCTCCATCGGAAACTACCGTTACCGTGAAGTATCATTTCGTGCCCGAGTCGGACGAGAAAAAAGAAGTCGCGGGAGAGAAATCTCCAGGTAAATGAGCGCATTAGGCTTCAACTACGGTGCGTCCGATACTCTTGTAGTAATATCCCAATTCGTTCATTTTCTCGAGGTCGTATAAGTTACGGCCATCGAAAATGGTCTTGCTTTTCAAGAGGCTCGACATTTTTTCGAAATCCGGGTTGCGGAAGGCGCTCCACTCTGTGCAGATGAGCAGGCAATCGGCGTCTTTCAGCGCTTCATACTGGTCATTTGCATACGTGATTTTGTAGCCTTTTTGACGCTTTACGTTTTCCATTGCTTCCGGATCGAAGGCAACGATGTTGGCACCTGCTTCGAGAAGATGCTCTATCATGTACAATGCGGGAGCCTCGCGTATATCGTCGGTATCGGGCTTAAAGGCGAGTCCCCAAATGGCAATCGTTTTATTGGTGAGTGAACCTTGATAGTGATCGAGAATAGGGCCGAGAAGAATCGTCTTCTGGCGCTCATTCACCTTCATTACACTCTTTAGAATCTTGAATTCGTAGTGATTCTCCATTCCGCTGTGAAAGAGAGCTTGCACATCTTTCGGGAAGCAAGAACCGCCGTAACCGATGCCCGGGAAAAGGAATCGCTTACCAATACGCGTATCCGTGCCCATTCCAATGCGCACCATATCTACATCTGCACCTACTTTCTCGCAGAAGTTCGCGATTTCATTCATGAAAGAAATCTTCGCAGCGAGGAATGCATTTGCTGCATACTTCGTGAGTTCAGCGCTGCGCTCATCCATGAAGATGATTGGGTTGCCTTGTCGTGTGAATGGCTTGTACAATTCTTCCATCAGTTTACGAGCACGCGCACTATTGGTTCCAATAACCACGCGGTCGGGTTTCATGAAATCATCCACAGCAAATCCTTCACGCAAGAATTCAGGATTGCTGACAACATCGAAAGGAATATTGGTGTTGGCGACAATAGCTTGATGTACTTTTTCGGCAGTGCCTACGGGCACCGTGCTCTTGTCGACGATTACTTTGTAGTCGGTGATGATTTTTCCCAATTGTGAAGCAACGTTGAGCACATAGCTCAAGTCGGCGCTTCCGTCTTCGCCCGGAGGTGTGGGAAGTGCCAGGAAAATGATTTGTGCTGTATCGACGGCGCTTTTCAAATCAGTTGTGAAATGCAGGCGGTTTTCGCGGATGTTACGTTCAAATAAAACATCGAGATGTGGCTCATAGATCGGTATTTCACCGTTCTTCATGCGCTCTACTTTGGCAGCATCGATATCTACACATGTAACGTTGTTGCCTGTTTCAGCGAAGCAAGTTCCTGTAACGAGTCCAACATATCCGGATCCTACAACTGTAATATTCATTTTTCGGGGATTGGGGCACGAAAGTAAGCAGGTTTTACCCGTTTTCACCTAGTGAATTCGCTCATTCGATTTCTAGCAATTGACGGTCTTTCAACTCCCACTTTCTGTCTGCGTAGTTGTTGATGATTACCAGGTCGTGCGATGAAAACAGAATGCCTATTCCGGAAGTGCGGCATAGGTTCTTCAGTGTGCTCATCAACTCGTCTTTAGCTATATAATCGAGAAAGGTTGTCGGTTCATCGAGCAGTAAAAACGAAGGCTGCTGAGCCAACGCCCGAGCAATCATGCCTTTTTGCAACTCGCCATCGCTCAATTGGTCGAGCGGTGACTCGGCCAGATCACTGATGTTGAGCGCACTCATGCAGTTCTCAACCACCTTTTCCTTTTCGATTTGCTGCTGTGCATGAATACCGTTGAAGGTTCCCATCAGGATGAGCTCACGCAACGTGAATCCCGGTATCCTCACTCGATCGGTCCATAGCGCCCCGATGCGGGTTGATCGTTCCAAGGGAGTTAAGGCCAGAATGGATTGTCCGTTGATGGATACTGCTCCCTTACTCGGCTTATCCAGCCCTGCAATACTTCTCAGCAACGTGCTTTTTCCTGCACCATTTCTACCCTGTATGGAAACGAGTTGACCTCCTTCCATGGATAGGTTGGCGCTGTCCAGAATGTCTTTATTCGGATAGGAGAGCGAAAGTCCTTGTATTTGGAGGATGTTGGTGTTTCTCATATCAACGTTTTAAAGCGTTTCCATTTCATCACCAGCATTACCACGAATGGTGCACCCAGGGCGGAGGCTATCGTATTAAGAGGCAGCGCACTCATTCGACTCAACCAATCGCATGCGAGTGCCAGCAAGGCTCCAAGCCACAGCGTAGCGATTAGGTTTTTCTTGTGATCGGCTGTTTGGGTGACCCAACGAGCCAGGTGCGGAACGGCAAGGCCTATAAACGAAACCGGGCCGCAGAAGGCAGTAGCGCACCCGGCCATAATGCCGGTAGCGAGCATGATGGCGATACGAGTTTTCTTTACATCAACGCCCATGGTTGTTGCGTACTGCTCGCCCAGCAGCAGGATATTCAAGCGAGGGAGTATGCGCAAGCTAATGGCTATACTGATGATGATGCCGCCGGCGAGCAGCAGAAGTTCGGTGTAGTTGCACTCTCCGAAATTGCCCATACCCCAGGAAACATAGGACCTCAGCGCATCGTTGCCTGCTCTGGATTGCATCGCATCGATGAGAGCTGAAGTGAAATAGGTGAGCATGATGCCGAAAATGAGTAAGGTCGATTCGTTTGCAAAACGATTGGCAACCAGCAGCACACACCCCAGGATTAGAAACGCACCTAGAAACGCTGCAGCAGCAATACTCAAGTAACCCGGCATGCTTCCCAGTTGTAACATGCCGCCGCTACCGAGCACCAGAACTGCTACGCCCAGCGCTGCGCCTGAGCTAATGCCCAGCATGGATGGGCCTGCCAGCGGATTGCGAAACAAGGTCTGCATGAGCATTCCGCTCCACGCTAATGCCGATCCTGCAAGAATTGCTGCCAACGTTCTGGGCACTCTGGAGTCCCAGAGGATGGTATAGGCCGGGTCGTTTGGATTGCCTTGGCCAGTGAGATTTAGCCAGATGTTTTCAATTGAAATTGCTACGCTGCCCGTCATCAATTCGAGCGCAACCAAAACCAGCGACGCAAGCGATAGCAGCAGTATGGAACGCAATTTCATAGCGGCAAA
>JBKCGW010000070.1:0-4930 GCA_046303175.1 Flavobacteriales bacterium | reverse complement strand
AAAGATCCAATCCTTCGAAGGCTGACCATTGGAGTTACCCTGGTTGTCGTAGTTCCAGGCTTGCTGGTACTCACCAATCATGAGTGTAGCGCGCTGGTTGATCTGAGAAATATCGCCTGCTGTTACAGCACCGTCGAGGTTAACATCAAGGGCTAAGATCTGCCATACCGAAGGAGTCAATGTACCGTTGAGAAGTGACTTAGCAACCAGCACGTCAGCACCGTTTACTGTATTCTGAATAGAGGCTGTGTTGTCGATGGCACGCTCGATGGCTACGTCAGTGCCATTCGTTACGTCGATGGTGAATGAACCATCAGCATCTACTTCATATGAGATTGCAGAGTTCACTGTGCCGTTGCTTGCAGCATACACTGTTGTTGATGGAGCAGAAGCAGTTGTTGTTTCATTGCTAGTAAGTAATGCATTGCTTCCTCCTAGGGCAATATTCCCTGCTTGCAATGTGTTCAACTCTGAATACATGTAGGCAGCGTTCGCCGCCGATGCAACAGGACCAGTCACATAACTTTCAATGATAGCACTAACGCTTACTTCCGTTGAATCGGAAGCACCAAAGGCAGCCAAGCGGCTGAAGTTTACACACACCAAATCACCGTATCCTTGGAACTGTGTTCCCGCAGGAGCTGAGCCATTCAAGGTAATCATTACCTGAACTACACCTGCAGCGGTTGTATTTACGGTAGCGTTTACATACGAAGCATCGATCATGTCGCCGAACAACGTAGCTGATCCTGTTGGCTCAAGGTAAGCAGCGTCATAGTTAAGCGTAATGTCGTATCCGATTACGCCGGTTACAGGGAATGCCGCAGATGCTGAGATCGGAACGCAGAATTCTCCGATGTTACATGCCTGAGTCACCGACTCAACAGCGTATGCCTCGGTTGATGGATCAAGTATCTCAATATTGACAGATACAGAAGTACTTTGAGCTCCGTTGCTATCGGTAGCCACAGCAACAATTTCCGCAGGACCCGCAACACTCATCCAGTTTACGATGAATGGGGCTGCATTGGCTGTTCCAACAGACACACCATTGACAAAGAATTCCACACTAACGATGGTACCATCGCTATCAAAGGCTTCAGCTGTAAGAGCTACCATTTCAGGAGCTGTGAAGTCGCTGGTTGAGAATGGGAATGTAATTGAAACCGTTGGAGCTACGTTGGCATTCACAGTGATGAGAACCACATTGGAGGTTGAAGACAAACCTGAGTCATCAGTAGCAACGGCCGTGATAGCTTGATCTGTGCCGAGGGTGGCAGTCCATACAATGGAGTATGGAGCAGAAGCATCTGCACCTACCGAAACACCATTTACAAAAAATTCAACCTGTGTGATGGCACCGTCTGAATCAGAAGCTGTTGAAGAAAGTGTTATTGGGGAACCTTCTACTGCTAATGTTGGAGCATCGAGTGTAACAGCCGGGGCTGAATTGCTTGAAACCGTTACATTGATAGTTTGCGAATCGGCGGTAAGACAATCACCATCGATGGCAGTAGCAGTTATGGTGTGACTTCCAACAGTGGCATTGTAAATTACTTCGAAAGGTGCTGTGTTGTCGATACCCACTGAAACGCCATCCACGAAAAACTCGACGGCTGTAACATACCCCTGCTCATCGTTCGCGTTGGCCGTGAGCGTATAGTCACCGAAACCAATGGTTGCATTATTAGCCGGTGATGTAATAGAAACAGTTGGAGCGATATTGCTATTGTAAGTCAACGTTGGGTGAGTGAGTTCACCTGCTATTGGGTTTGAGGCCACATAGTTTTCAGCAGCACCTGTAAGTGAGTTTACAAGCTGCACGTTCAGTGCAAAGGTTATATCACCATTCACTGTAAATTGAGCAATCATGACACGATTGGTTGCCGTTGGACCTACAATGCCACCGAGCGCTGCGATTGCACCACCGTCGATCACAATAGAATTACCAGGAGTTTGGTCTAGCGGTTCAAGTGCAGCGCCTATTCCAAGTGAATTTGGAACCAAGTAAGTAGTTGCTGAATTAGGCGTCATTCCATCTTGAGCATCGGTTCCATTGATAGGCAATCCGTAACATCCACCTGCGTTGTTAGCCAATACATTGTGTTGGTTACCTACAGAACCATCCGTATCTTCAATCTTCAGCACCCCTACTTTACCATTGGAAGCACCACCGGTGGTGAACCATGAGTCAATCATAGCGGTATGCTTACGAATATTATTCGCACTGATGGTTCCAGGATTTACGGTAACGCCGTATGATGGGTCGTTGTAAAAATCGGCAGTCGCATTCACCGTTAGCGGGTGTTCGGTGGTTCCGAAAATTTGCGAGAACTTATATCCATCGGCCATATCGACAAAAACACGATATACCACACTACCTGTGGGTAAAGGCACCACAGATCCATTGTCGATTGCATTTGTTTCATCGGCTGCATCTGTCTCGTAGAAGCGCTCTACGATGATACCCTCCAGACCTTGAGCAGAAACGCTCAGATTCGCTACAAAAAATAACGCAAAGAAGAGATATAAAAATTTCATAGGTAGATAGTTTGAAGGGCCAAAACTCCGATAACAAACCATGGAAATGTTGAACGTAGGTTTATGATTGTATTAAGTAAACGAAAGCCCTCAGTAACGAGGCTTAACGTAATTCTAACAATGAGAATTTAGGCAAAAAAAGAAGCGCCTCCCGTTGGAGGCGCTTCTTGCAAAAGATCGTTCAAACACCTTAATTTTTCACGATCATTCTTTCAGAAACTACATGAGATCCATCAGTCATTTCAACCATGTACATACCTGCGGCCAACGTCTGGTCGAAGGTGATGATTTGGTTCAATGAACCTTCTACGCTGTATGCTGAGCGGAATACTTCACGACCCATAGCATCCATCACACGAACTTGAACCTGGTTAGAAGTCAAGTCTGTGAAGTTGATAGCGATCATATCACCGTTTGAAGGGTTCGGGTAGATAGAAGCTGCAGCATTCATTTCGAATGCACGCTCATCGGCTTGTGCAACTTCCTCTTCAGCAAGCATACCGCTAGCAGCAGTGCCTGAAACCAAGATACGCTGAACCGGTCCGTATGTACCTGTGCCGTATGAGAAGTTCGGACGAACACGAACATCCCAAGCACCTGCAGCAGCACCTGAAGGAAGAACACCCAACTGTATGTATGGAGTAGCGGAGTTGAAAGTAACCGCCAAACCGGCAGAAGTACCATCAGCACAGCTTACAACCGGAGTGAATTCGTATGTGTAACCGGTAGCACCGCAGATAGAGCTAGCACCGGTAACACGAACTGCATTCAAGAAAGAGCTGCGCAACAAGGTTGCAGGGCAACGCTGGGTGCTACGAACTTCATACAATGGCTGAGCAGCGATTGTTACATCGTTGCAGTTACCTGTAGCTGCACCGTTTACAGTAACCAACTCAGAAGCAGACTGTGAGTCTGTCAACGAGTATGTTACGTTTACAGTAACGTCGTAAATGCCACCGTAGCGAAGTGCCAATGTTGGGTTTGAAAGTGAAATCAAACCATTTGTTCCACTAACGCTTGTTGTAGCGCTAGCTCCACCGCCTACACCGGCGAAGTTGAAGGCGTATGTAACACCCTGGCTAGGTGAACCACGGAAGACAGACTTGAACGCAGAGCACAGGTTGAAACCTGCAGCAGGCTGTGCATATGCACAAGCACCCGGCATCAAGTGCTGAATGCACAAGCTAAATGCACCACCGGTAGAACCAGAAGCAGCACCTACTGATACGTAGTAGGTAGTACCCGCTGTAAGACTCGAGTAGTTCAAGCGCTCGAAGTCACCGTTGCCGGTTCCTGAGTTTTCTGTACCACCAGACATCAATACGTAGTTACCACCAACCTTTTCGAACAATTCGATAACGTCGTCGTTGCCAGCGCTAGTTAGTGTGATAGAAACACCGTTAGACAAAGCAACGAAACGATACCAACGGTCAGGACCTGTTCCTGCAGCTGACTCAGGAGAGTCAGTAGAACCTACAGTTGTACCTTGGATTGGGTAGCAGTTAGGATAGTATGAATTGGTGCTAGAGTAAACCACCGTAGCGCCATCAGGACTATCATTATTAGTAGCAATCACAGGACATGTTGGAGCAACAGTCTGAGTAAGTGAAGCGCTAGTAAGTTCACCACCCACCGGGTTAGAAGCTACGTAGTTTTCAGCTGCACCAGTAGAGATGTTGATCAACTGTACGTTCAATGCGAAGCTCAAGCTACCGGTAGTAGTGAACTGACCAATCAGAACGAGATTGTCTGCAGTAGCACCTACAACACCACCCAATGCAGCGATAGCACCATCGGTGATTGTGATAGTGTTACCTGCACTTTGATCCAACACATCCAAAGCAGAACCCAAACCAAGGCTGTTAGGCTCAAGGTACGAGTTAGCAACAGCGTTGATCATACCATCCTTAGCACCTGCACCATTGATAGGAGCACCGAAGCAATCGCCAGGGTTGTTAGCAAGAATAGACTGAGCGTTACCCAATGAACCATCGGTATCATCGGCCTTGCGCACACCTACTTTACCAACCGCAGTACCACCGGTAGTAAACCAAGAATCGATCATACCTGTGTTCTTGCGAATGTTGGTAGTGGTTACGGTTCCTGGATCAAGTGATACACCCCAGTTAGGATCGTTATAGAAATTAGCAGTAGAGCTAACAGTCATTGTGTGAGTTGGGCTACCATAGATCTGAGAGAACTTGTAACCGGCCGCCATATCAACATATACGCGGTACGTAACAGAGCTGGTAGTAAGTGGAACGATAGCACCTTCAGTGGTAGCATCGCTTACGTCAGCTGCATTGGCTTGATAGTAACGTTCTACAACGATACCTTGCAAGCCTTGTGCTTGTGCTGCAGCGAAACTGCAAGCAAACAAAGCAACGAA
>JBKCGW010000069.1:0-3557 GCA_046303175.1 Flavobacteriales bacterium | reverse complement strand
AAACTCGAAAAGATAGGGCCCTTGCAAAATCGCCGTTGTAGCGAAAATGAAGAGCAGGAGTGTTATTTCGAATCGAAACTTCAAGGGGTGGAATGAGTTCTCAAAAGTAACTACTGTTCTAATTGAACCGCAAAGGCGCCGAGAACACAAAGAGGAGTTCTTCAAAATCAATTACTCAACATTTTACTTCTATAACAATCTTTGCGTTCACTGCGCCTTCGCGGTTAATTCAAAGTAATTTCGTCGCATGTCGCGCATACTCATCAAGAACATTAAATCTCTTCTGGGAGTCTATGAAAACGCTCCTTCGCTGCTGGCAGGCAAAGCCATGAGTGAATTGCCCTCCATCGAAAATGCCTGGCTAGCCATCGAAGACGGGATGATCGTTGAATACGGTGCGATGGCCGACTGGCCCGGAATCAGCGACTGGCGCGGATTGGAAGTGATTGAGGCCGATGGCCGAATGGTTCTTCCCGCGTGGTGCGACTCGCACACCCACATTGTGTATGCCGGATCACGCGTCAGCGAATTTGTGGATCGGGTTCACGGTCTCACCTACGAGCAGATTGCCGCACGTGGCGGTGGAATACTCAACTCGGCAGCTCGCTTGGCATTCACTTCGGAAGAAGAATTGGTTGAATCGGCATTGCGTCGCTTGGAACAAATACAATCGATGGGCACGGGTGCGGTGGAAATAAAAAGCGGTTATGGTCTAACGATGGAAAGCGAACTCAAAATGCTTCGCGTAATCCAAACGCTGAAGAACCTTTCGCCCATCACCATCAAGGCCACCTTCCTCGGTGCGCACGCAATCCCCAAAGAGTTCAAAGGAAATCCGGATGCGTACGTCGATCTGCTGGTCGATACCATGATACCCGAAGTAGGTCGCCAACAGCTGGCCGAATACATCGATGTGTTCTGCGAAGAAAACTACTTCAGTGTGGCGCAAACCGAACGAATCTTGGAAGCAGGTGTTAAGCACGGCCTGCGCCCGAAAACACACGTCAATCAGTTCAATGCCATTGGTGGCGTGGCAGCCAGCGTGAAATACAATGCGCTGAGTGTCGATCACCTGGAAGTCATGACCGACGACGACCTTGCTGCTCTTCAAGGCACCGGCACTATGCCTGTAGCATTGCCTGGGTGCTCACTTTTCATCAAAATACCCTACACACCCGCCCGAAAAATCATCGACGCGGGACTACCCTTGGCACTGGCCACCGATTACAATCCGGGCAGCGCTCCGAGCGGCAATATGAATCTCGTCAATAGTCTAGCCTGTATTTACATGGGCATGACTCCAAACGAGGTCATCAACGCATCCACCCTCAACGGCGCCTATGCCATGGGGCTCGAAAAATCGCACGGCACCATCACCATCGGCAAAAAGGCCAACCTCATCATTACTGAGCCACTCAGTGAAACGGGTGAAATGATGTACAGTTTTGGAAGAAATACGGTGGAACGCGTGATTCTAGGAGAATAAGATTTCAATTGTTATTCTCCGTGCCCTCTGTGTCCTCTGTGTTTTATTTTTTTACCACAGAGGACACAGAGGGCACAGAGGGCACAGAGAACTTCTTTTTCTTTCTCCAACCGATGTTGTCATCCATATTTGCAATCGCAAAAAAGAATGCTATGCAAAGAATTATTGAGTGCATCCCCAACATCTCGGAAGGCCGCGACAAAGCGAAAATCAACGCAATCACTTCCGTTGTAGAAACCGTTCCGGGCGTGATGCTCTTGGATGTGGATCCGGGCGCGAGCACCAACCGCACTGTAATCACCTTTGCCGGTGAGCCCGAAGCCGTTGCGGAAGCGGCATTTCAACTTATCAAGAAAGCACAAGAACTCATCGACATGCGCACACACCGAGGCGAGCATCCACGCCAGGGTGCGACCGATGTATGTCCGTTTGTACCCATCAGCGGCGTGAGCACGGAAGAGTGTGTTGCCATCGCTCGTCAGGTAGGCGAACGCGTGGGACGTGAATTGGGCATACCTGGATATTTCTACGAATACGCTGCGCAAACCGAAGAGCGTAGCAACCTGGCCACGTGCCGTAAAGGAGAATACGAGGCCATTGACAAAATCGCAACGGCCGAATGGAAACCCGACTTCGGTCCTTCTGCCGTAAACGACAGCGTGCGTAAATCGGGCA
Organism: Flavobacteriales bacterium; assembly: GCA_046303175.1. Classification (GTDB taxonomy): domain Bacteria; phylum Bacteroidota; class Bacteroidia; order Flavobacteriales_D; family Sanyastnellaceae; genus JAIBBG01. The sequence continues at coordinate 1,396 of JBKCGW010000069.1, read as the reverse complement.
TTACCGTGATCGGAGCACGCGACTTCCTGGTTGCATACAATGTGAATTTGAATACCACTTCTACGCGTCGTGCTAATGCCATTGCCTTCGACATACGCGAAGCGGGCCGTGTGGTGAATGATGCAAAAACAGGCAAGCCGTTGCTCGATGCGAACGGTGAGCCGCAGCGGGTTCCCGGTACACTCAAATCGGTGAAAGGCATTGGCTGGTATATTGAAGAATATGGCATCGCTCAGTTGAGCTTGAACCTCACCAACATCAACATAACACCCGTGCATGTAGCATTTGAAGAAGCATGCAAGAAAGCCGATGCGCGCGGCGTGCGTGTAACCGGCTCGGAGTTGGTGGGATTGATACCCAAACAATCGTTGCTCGATGCGGCCGATTATTTCCTGCGCAAACAAGAACGTTCATTGGGTATTTCGGAAACAGAGAAAATCAAGATTGCCGTGAAGTCGTTGGGTCTCGACGTCCTCGCGCCTTTCAAACCCGAAGAGAAGATCATTGAATTCCTCATCGAACAAAAACTCGGCAGCAACAAGCGCTTGGTGAACATGAACCTTACTGCCTTTGCCGATGAAACCGCCAGCGAATCGCCTGCCCCCGGCGGTGGCAGCATCAGCGCGTATGTAGGTGCATTGGGTGCATCGCTCGGAGCAATGGTAGCCAACCTATCGTCGCACAAGCGCGGCTGGGATGAACGCTGGGAAGAGTTTAGCGCATGGGCCGAAAAAGGAATGACCTACCAAAAGCAAATGCTGCAGTTGGTGGATGAAGACACGGCTGCGTTTAACAAAATCATGGAGGCGTTTTCATTGCCCAAAAACACCGACGAAGAAAAAGCAGCCCGCAGCGCAGCTATAGAAAGCGCATCGAAATACGCCATGGAGATTCCATACCGCACAGCCGAAATCGCCTATGCGAGCATGGAAGTAATGGAGCGCATGGTCGAGATTGGCAACCCCAATTCAGTAACCGACGCAGGTGTAGGCGCCCTGTGTGCGCGCACCGCGGTGTTGGGTGCTGTCATGAACGTGCGTATCAATGCAAGCGGCATCAAAGACAAGGCGTTTACAGATGCACTGTTAGCAAAAGCAGACGAGATTGAGAAGCAAGCGGAGGCGAAGGAGGCTGCGATACGCGCGATGGTTGCTGTGAAGATGAAGTGATTATTTAAAACCAAGGTGCAGACAGATAGGCCGAAGTCAAATTCCGAAGTCTACTGCAAACTCAATGAAACGCTATCTAGCCTGAATTTTTTTTGACATTTTTCACTTCAGCCTTCGGTTATAAACTAAACTGCTTTACATGACGCATCAACGGTTATCCAAATAGATGGTGCGCTGCATACAACTCTGACGCTGGTAACCCTCGAGCAACACACGCGGTTTCCAGG
>JBKCGW010000068.1:0-1355 GCA_046303175.1 Flavobacteriales bacterium | reverse complement strand
GCCCGAGAAATCGGATAAGACGTGGGTGGAGTCCAAACTTGCGCGGCCCATCGACATAAACAATGTAGCGCACTGCGCGGGTGTGAGTGATGTAGTATCCGAGTACGGATTGGGAACTCGAATGGTATTGAACGACTGAGGAAAGAAGTACTTTGAGTTCAGTTCTTCAAGATTCAAATGCGTGAAAGGGAATCGCAATTGTGCATTACCGAATGCCGATACAAGGCATAGCGCTGCCAGTATGAGCTTGCGCTCATAGTTGAGGAAGAAATTCATAGGGTGAGTTTTAGGTTATTGAGAAAAATTCAAGAGTTGTGTCAGTAGCAATAAGTGATCTCTGTTGTATCGCCCGGTGAGACATTCAATTCAAGCAGTTCACCTGAGATGTAATTGCCCGAATAATCGAAGCGTTTGATGCGAAGCGAAGAATTAACTCCTCCAATCAAACCCAGCACATCGTGGTAGCCCCCGGGAACGACGCCTTCCGCTTCATATGAGTCATCAAAATCACTAAATGCAATTACCTGCCATTGTGTGTTCAGCGGCAACGTATCGATGATGTTCAAACGCACCCATGCCTTTGGACGCAGCTCATAATAATCATCAGCCAGAAAATCATCGTTGATGGAATAACCCGAACCGCATTGATCCCAATACCGATCACCTGCCTCGACGCAGACGTCCGTTATTGCCCATGAACAGTCCCATTCCACCTTACCGTATTTATCGGTGGTTAGGTTGTAGGCGGCTTCGGGCACACTGCTCGATGTTTTGCTGACCAAGTAGACCAATGCGCCTTCTACGGGTCGGCCGGTTGCTTGCTCCACCACGCGTAAACAATGCGTTTGCGATTCGTTACAGGCCCAGTGAACGCGCTTTCGGCATGCATGAATCGATGCAATGCAGACAAGCAAGATGAGTAATGCGCTAATTCCGGGAATGAAGATTCTACGTTTTTTCATTGTGTAGCTCGTATTTAAAGGTTAGGTCGGACAGGGCTTGTTCGACGGGCCAAAGATTTCATAGAGCAAAAGCAAGGGCATATTCCCATACGGAATAGATATGCCTGTGCCCACGGCATTCGGCAGTTTGAAAAGCGCGTCATCCTTGAGAATCTCGGTGGCGGCACCCGGCATAACATGCCAATAAACTGAAAGCAGCTCATTTCAGATTTGGTGTGGATACCCTGAATGAGGTATTTTTGCGTCCCTGAATTTTTATTTAGAAATAATCTAAATAGAAACGCAACAGGTGAACTGTTCAAGGTTACAGAAGGTTATAAAACGAACGAACTATGATCAAAGTAGCAGAAAGCGCCAAGCAACAAGTAGCACACTTGATGCAATCGGAAAATC
>JBKCGW010000067.1:0-3589 GCA_046303175.1 Flavobacteriales bacterium | reverse complement strand
GTGTTGTCACCTACAATTATATCGTTCACTCGAAGCACAGGGCGCAGGTTCGACATCTCACCGTATTGGGCTCCGCATGCATAGTCACCACCATCAACGAACGACGAAAGTGATGCCGTGTGGTCGGTAGCTGTTTGATTGAATACCGAATTGGACGTGTATCCCCCCGACCAGTAGGAGCAGGTATTGAGCACCAGGTTGGAAACACCGTCCCACTCAAATCCTTGTTGCGCAATGTGATTGTTCCAGCCCGTTTGAGGAGTGAATGCATTGCTGGTATGGTACGTAACAGCCGGGGTAGATGCGAAGCGATTTTTCGAGCTACAGAAAACGACGAGGTATTGACCTGGCTGCAGGAGGTAAGAAGGAAAAATCCATTGCTCACTTTCATTTGCGTTATCGGATAGGCGATACCCTGTCAAGTCAATTGCTGTTGCACCTGCGTTGTACAACTCAATCCAGTCTTCGTATTCACCGTCTTCATCGAGCAGGCTTGCTGCATTTTTATTGCTGCCTTCGTTAATGACGATTTGCGCAGGTGACTGCTTAAAGATGAGCCCTGAAAGTATCAGAACAAGTAGAATTATTCGCATGGTTGATAGTGGTGTTTGGGTTTGTAGTAACCCATTCTTAACAAATATAGACCAAGAATCAGCGCACGATAGGAATGGGTTATTGGCATGCTTATTTTTGCGGCCCATTGGCCCCGTAGTTTAATGGATAGAATGGAGGATTCCGGTTCCTCAGATAGGGGTTCGAATCCCTTCGGGGTCACTTGAAAATTAGGCTGCTTTTGAGGTGGCCTTATTTTTTTAGGTTACTTTGTTTTTCATCTTTATTTTGCAATCCATTAACCAAAGCTTGCATGCCACTCAATTCCGTATTCGGTTGGTTTATTAAAAAACGAATACACCAAATCGACCTGTTCATGAAGTACCCGGTCGAGGTGCAAGGGGAGGTATTCCGCAATTTGATAGATGAGGCTGCACTCACACGTTTTGGTGTGGATCATGGCTTTTCAGATATAAAATCGGTCGATGATTTCAAGAAAGCAGTTCCCATTCGCAACTACGAAGCTTTCAAGTCTTATATCGATTTACTGCGCGATGGTCAGCAGAATATTCTTTGGCCATCCAAACTAAAGTGGTTTGCCAAGAGCAGCGGTACTACCGACGCCAAAAGCAAATTCATTCCCGTTACCACTGAAGCATTGGAGCAATGCCATTACAAGGGAGGCAAGGATTTGCTTGCGTTGTATTACCATCAAAAGCCGGATGCGAAGGTGTATAGCGGGAAGCATTTGGTGTTGGGTGGTTCATCCAAAATCAATCCGTTTAACGAAGAGGGTTACACCGGCGATCTTTCTGCCATCATCATACGCAACTTACCTGTTTGGGCTGAGATTATGCGCACGCCTTCACGCGACATTGCGCTGATGGATAACTGGGAAGAAAAGATTGAGATGATTGCCCGCACGACCATGGACGAAGACATTCACATGATGGCGGGCGTTCCTTCCTGGACATTGGTATTGCTCAAGCGAATTCTTGAGTTGAAGGGTGCGGAAAGCATCAAGGAGGTGTGGCCTAATCTCGAATTGTTTTGGCATGGCGGCGTGAGCTTTAAGCCGTACCGCGATCAATTCAGCAAGCTCATTCCTTCCTTGCAGATGAACTACGTTGAAACCTACAACGCGTCTGAGGGCTTCTTTGGAATTCAGGATCGCCTTAATGCCGATGATATGCTCTTGATGCTGGACTACGGAATTTTCTATGAGTTCATGCCTATGAGTGAGTATGGCAAAAGCAATCCGAAAACGGTTGGACTGCATGAGGTAGAGCTGGGTCAGAATTATGCCATTGTCATTAGCACCAATGGAGGATTGTGGAGATACCTCGTAGGAGATACCATTCGCTTCACTTCTACGTTTCCGTTCCGCATTCAGGTCAGTGGTCGCACGCGTCATTACATCAATGCATTTGGCGAAGAGTTGATAGTAGACAATGCAGATGAAGCTATTCGTTGTGCATGTCTGGAAACCGATGCAACCGTAATAGATTACACAGCTGCACCGGTTTACATGTCGGAGAAGTCGAGTGGGGCGCATCAGTGGCTCATAGAGTTTGGCAAGCAACCCCGTAGTATGGAGCAATTCACCGAGGTACTCGATCGAACCTTGAAGTCATTGAACACAGACTACGAAGCAAAACGAGCGTTTGATTTTATCTTGAAAACCCCTGATGTACAAGCCGTTCCGAGTGGGACATTCTACAACTGGTTGCGTGATAAGAACAAGCTGGGAGGACAGCACAAGGTTCCCAGGCTGAGTAACGAGCGACACTTTTTGGAAGAAATATTGAATCAGGTGCAACGCATGCAGCTAAGTTCTGTTTCGGTATGAAGTCTATTTTTCTTTTCCTTGTTTTTGCTGTTTTAATGGTTTGTCAAGTCTCGGCGCAAGAACGTTTTGAATTGATAGCAGAGCAGGAGGCGCAAGCCGGTAGGTTGGCGGTGGATGAATTGGGTGTTGTGTATCTCATGTCTGCAACATCTATAGAACGACGCAATGCCTTGGGAACAGGGGTATACCGAACATCCGAGCTACAGTGGGGTGATTTTCATGCAATCGATGTCACAGATCCCTTGCGTCCTTTTATACATTTCCCAACGACAGGAAAAATTGTCTACTTCGATAATACACTAAGTATTCAAGGCGATGCAATCGACCTTTTTGCATTAGGCTTTGATAACGCAGAATGGATGTGTGGTTCGCGCGGCGATGGGTTTTGGATTTGGGATAGTCGTAATTCGGAATTGGTGCGCGTCGATAAGAACTTCCGTCAAGCTTTTGCTACGGGCAACCTCAGCATTTTGTTGGGGTGTGAATTTCATCCGTTGGGAATGATGGAACGAGGCACCAGCCTTTTTGTATTGAATGATGATTACATGCTTCATGTGTTCGACATGTTTGGAGCATGGAAGAAGAGCATTCAATTGCAAAAGGTCAGCACGTGGATGGCGGATGCTTTCAAGCTGTACATTTTTCAGCCCGATGGATTTCTTCAGGTAATCGATACCAAATCGTGGCAGAGTGAATTGCTCTCCTTGCCCGGTGGAGGTGGCGTTTTTTCCTATCAGATCGGCAGGCTATATCAGCTTGTTGATGGACGTTTGAAGGTGTTCGAAATTCCGAAAAATGGAAGAAACTAACAATTGCGCTTCCATCGGTTGAATTGTTTTATTTTCGAAGCGTATTCTATTTTACCTAGTACAGATTATGCATATCGCTATAGCCGGAAATATCGGTTCGGGCAAGACAACCCTGACCACGTTACTCGCAAAACATTATAAGTGGCAACCTCATTTTGAAGAGGTGGATGACAATCCATACCTCATCGATTTTTACAAGGACATGCAGCGTTGGTCATTCAACCTTCAAGTGTTTTTCTTGAAGAGTCGTTTTAGTCAAATAATGGGATTGAATAAGAGCGGAAAGAAGATTTTGCAGGATCGTACGATCTAAGAAGAAGCGCAAAATTTTGCGACCCAATTGCACGCGATGGGTTTGATGACCACGCGTGATTTCGAA
>JBKCGW010000066.1:0-12908 GCA_046303175.1 Flavobacteriales bacterium | reverse complement strand
ATCGCAACCGATCGCCAACAACACACCAATAGCTGCCAACAAGCCGAATCGGCGGAGTGTATTTGCGAGTATTGAATGTGTGGACACCTTTCGGAAAATTAATTCCTCTAAAATAAAAAACCCCGGGCAAACCCGAGGTCTTCTATGTAAGCGGTTTGAAGTTATTATTTATTTCTTGTAAAACTTTTCAGTTTGGTTGTCAAAGCTTACCCAATATTCACCTCTTGTGAGCGCTGTGCACTCGATAGAGGATCCACGGCCTCGCTTAACAACTTGACCAAATACATTGTACAATTCGTAGGAAGTGTCGGTACTGAAATAAACCGACTTTGATTTTTTGTCATAACGGAAGTTGACAACCTCCGCCGTGCTATTGATTTCACAAACGGGCGATTTTCGTAAATCACCTTCAAAACTTTTCTGCACTACGCGAAATTTGTTCAATCCGCTCGTGAGCTGTGTCTGGAATTTGTAGATGTTCTTAACGTTGGTGCCATTGCCAAGCACCTCACCAATATTCACCCAACGATTCCACTTATACTGTTGAATGATGTAAGGTATCTTTCCCATCTCGCCCGTTGTTTCCCAGGTTAGTGAACCATTGATACCACAAACGATGGAGGTGCAAACAAACGATGGAGAAGGCTCCAATGCTCCGGGATTGAGAATCTTCGGGGTGCAACCATCCTTGTGCTTAATCAAGATATTGACAGGGTCGCCGGTCTTAAGACCATAAATAGTTAAGTCAACCTCGAATGCCTGTGTATTGATTTCGTCGGTTGTGATCAGTCCATTTACAAGGACCTCATAAATACAATAGCCTATACCATCAGAAGAGGCTGCATTAATTACAAAGATGTTGCGCTGCTGGTATCTTCCTTCGAGCATGATGGTGCCGGCAAGCGCCCCCATGTGAATAGAGAACACGAGGAGAAATAAAAACCATCTTTTTGCCAAATGCGATTTCATAGAAGGTTGAGCATCGGGTGCTTAAAGTTCAACGTTCGGTTAGGGCGCAAAAGTATCTAATTTCATTTGAGCGGCAGCCAGGATTTCGGGAAAAAATTCATCAAATGTGGAAATGATGTGTTTTTCGTGCATTAAGAAGGCTTCCAGTGCTCGATTTAATGGGTTTTCTATCGAAATGCGCCGAGACATTTGCTCTAGAATTCGTGATGTTCCTTCCGCCGTATGATACATGCTCATCCAATCATGTTCAATCATCTTGGATAGAATGAACTGTCGTTTTTCCGTCATCTCATGTTTTCTTTCGGAAAGAAGCGAATAGCTTCTCTGTATCCATTCGATTCTAGGTTCTTTCGAATAGTCTTGCCAGCGCAATGAAAGAACATGGTCGAAAAGTACATCCAAAGCAACACCGGCGAATTTTCCTAAACTGGGATGAAGTTTTTGTTTTAACTCCATCACTAGGCCATGTTGATCTGTATAATCGTCGATGAACCGATGAAGCAAAATGCCTTTTTGGACTTCACGATTATGTTCCATCCATTGCTTGCCCTTTATATCGTCGGCAATGAATTGGCCATATACCAAGGGTTCTTGTGAAAAAGAAAGAAAGGTATGTGCTAAATAATTCATGCTACCCGACAAATGTACTGTCGATTGAATGGATGCGCATTTTGTGCTGCGAACCTGCTTACTTTGCGCGCAAATATCTAGCTCAATACAGTGACACTTATTAAGTCCATTTCCGGAATCCGGGGTACAATGGGAGGTGCGGAAGGCACCGGCCTTACTCCAATTGATGTTGTAAAATTTACGGCGGCATTTTGCACCCTCATGCAACGAAAGAATGCAACGATTGCCATTAAAGTGGTCGTCGGTCGTGACGCTCGAATAAGCGGTCCAATGGTGAATGCTCTTGTGTGCAATACATTGGTTGGAATGGGGGCTGAGGTCATTGATTTAGGATTAAGCACCACTCCAACAGTTGAAGTAGCCGTGCCTCATGAAAGTGCTCATGCGGGAATAATCCTCACAGCTAGCCACAACCCGTTGCAATGGAACGCGCTCAAATTACTCAACGAGGTCGGTGAATTTATTTCGGCCGACGAAGGCGCCGAAGTGCTGCGCTTGGCCTCGTCCGGTGAAGTTTCTTTCGCGGATATACATGCCTTGGGCTCCATTGTTCAGAAGGATTTCATGGGCGAACACATTCGTCAAATTCTCGAATTGAAGCTCGTTGATCAAAAGGCGATTCAAGCAGCCAATCTGTATGTTGCGGTAGATGCAGTCAATAGCAGCGGAGGTGTTTTTGTGCCGGCTTTGTTGGATGCTTTGGGCGTGAAGCGCATTGAAACCATTCATTGCACACCCAACGGACATTTCCCCCACAATCCAGAACCTCTCCCTGAGCATCTGACCGATATTATCGAAGTGGTTAAAAGCAAGGGTTGCCAAATGGGCATCGTTGTTGATCCGGATGTGGATCGTCTTGCTTTTGTTTGTGAAGACGGAACCGTGTTTGGCGAAGAATACACACTTGTAGCAGTAGCCGATTATATCTTGTCATGCACTCCCGGTAATACTGTTTCGAACCTTTCAAGTACCCGCGCTTTGAGCGATGTTACCCGCAAGCAGGGTGGCGTTTACACGGCATCTGCAGTTGGCGAAGTAAACGTGGTAACTGCTATGAAAGAAACAAATGCAGTCATTGGAGGTGAAGGCAATGGCGGTATCATCTATCCGGATACACATTACGGCCGTGATGCGCTTGCAGGTTTGGCGCTCTTTCTAACGCATTTTGTGATGAAGGGGACAACCATGAGCGCTCTGCGTGATAGCTATCCGCGATATGAAATTTCCAAGAATAAAATCGAGTTAAGTGAAGGCATGGATGTGGATGCAATCTTGGCCAAAGTGCAAACCTTGTATCCCGATGCTCAGGTAAATACCATCGACGGTGTAAAATTCGATTTCCCCGACGGTTGGGTTCATCTTCGAAAAAGCAATACCGAGCCAATCGTTCGTGTTATCGCCGAGCATACCAATAAAGAAAAGGCCGATCAGTTGGCTCTCGAAGTTATGCAAACCATTCGTGAAGTTGCAGGAATTTGATTTTTTGATTCCATAGCTCGTCTTTTTTTCGGAAATTTGAACTGCGAAAGCAATGTCCTTTCGCTACAACGCGATGAATGTATATCTAGACAACGCAGCAACAACACCGATTTTACCCGAGGTTGCTAAGGCTATGTGGCCTTATCTAACCGAGTATTACGGTAACCCTTCTTCTTCACACGCATTCGGCAGGAAAACGAAATCAGCCATTGAACAATCGCGACGGAGCATATCAAGATTGCTGAATTGCTCTCCTTCGGAAATCGTTTTCACTAGCGGTGGAACAGAGGCCGATAACTTGGCAATGCACGCAGCAATTCATGACTTAGGCTGCAAGCACATCATTACGTCATCTATTGAGCACAGCGCAGTTATCAAAACTGCAGAGGTGATGTCGAAGCAATTCGGGCTGAAGTTGAGCTTGGTTAAACTCGATCCAAAAGGGAATGTTGATCTGGATGATTTGGAGCGATTACTCGCCGCAAATGAAAAATCGTTTGTAACACTGATGCATGGTAACAACGAAATCGCCAATCTACTTCCATTGAAGCAGGTGAGTGATTTATGTTCTAAATATGGTGCAATCCTGCACAGCGATACAGTGCAAACGATGGGACACTATCCTTTCAATTTGGATGAACTGGGTATCCATTTTGTGAATGCATCTGCGCATAAATTTCATGGACCGAAGGGTGTCGGTTTCATTTATATCAACAAACGCATCAAGATTAATCCCGATATTACCGGTGGTGGACAAGAGCGCGGTGTCAGGGGTGGTACTGAAAACCTCAGCGGTATTGTTGGAATGGCCAAGGCATTGGAATTGTGTTATTCTGATTTGGAGGAACATCAATACCACATCTCCGGATTGAAACAATACATGGCCAAGGAACTCGAAATTGCAATTCCCGGGGTGGTTTTCAATGGCGATTCCCGAAATCAGGATAGTTTATATACCGTTTTGAGCGCGACCCTGCCGCCAACCAAAAACTCCGACATGGTGCTTTTTCTGCTTGATTTAGAGGGGGTTGCGTGTAGTGGAGGAAGTGCATGCAGCAGCGGAGCATCAAAAGGTTCTCATGTATTGGATGCAATTGGTGCATTAAAACCGGGTTGTGCAAGTATTCGATTCTCTTTCAGCAGATTAAATACGAGAGAGGAGATTGATTTTGCATTGGAAAAGGTGAAGACCACTTGTCTTGAACCTGTGACTGCTTGATTATTAGGTGTTTGTGTGTTTTTGTTCCGATTCTGATTTAGATTGTTGATTTTCATTGTTTTAATTCAGGAAATCCTTACGAATCAAATTTTATTGATTTTTTAAGAATACGTATGCTTCAAACGGGCGTATCTTGCACCCCATGAACGGAAAGAAGTCAGCCGGCAGACCGGCAACCAAGCCCGCTCGTTTAAAGAATGGGTTTTATGTGGGTGTAAAGAATAAGGGTATGGCATCCCCGGTAATGATGTATAGTCCCACACGTGAAGGTATGATGTTAATTGCCCAGCGATATGGTGTTTTCCCTGAAAAGGAAGTTGTGGTGATGGGAGAGCATAAAAACGACAAATGGGTAGATCAGGAACAACCTAAGCGTGGCCGAAAAAAGAAAGAGGTCGCTGAAAATTGATTCTGATAAATCTTAAAAGCCCGCGTCGCGGGCTTTTTTATTTTTAGCAAATGAATAAACAAGGATTCACGATAGGTTTATTACTTCTTTCATGGATGTTTTCATGCAAGAAGGACGCGGATACAAAACTTACACCGTCATGTGATGGTTCACATCCGACCTACCAAAATACAATCAAGAGCATTATTGACGCCCGATGCGCAACACCGGGCTGTCATCCCAACTACAATACATACCAAGGTTTACGAAATGATCTCGAAGGCGGAGATTTCCGACGCGAGGTCCTTGTAAATCAAACAATGCCCCAAGGCTCTTCTCTTACGCAAGACCAACTCAATCAAATTCAGTGTTGGGCAAACGATGGTTATCCTGAAAACTGATTCTTAGAGGTGAATCACTTCGCCGTAAGCAGCGGCAGCAGCTTCCATGATGGCCTCACTCATTGTCGGATGCGGGTGAACTGTTTTGATGAGTTCTTCTCCGGTAGTTTCCAACTTGCGCAAAGCAACGCACTCTGCAATCATTTCAGTCACATTGTAACCAATCATGTGAGCACCTAGCAGCTCGCCGTATTTCGCATCGAAGATAAGTTTCACAAATCCATCTTTATGACCTGCTGCGCTTGCCTTGCCGGAAGCCGAGAATGGGAATTTACCGATTTTAACCTCGAGCCCTTTCTCTTTACATGCACGCTCAGTAAGACCTACCGAAGCAATCTCCGGAGAGCAATAGGTGCAGCCCGGTATATTACCATAGTCCAATGGTTGTGGATGATGTCCTGCAATTTGCTCAACGCAGATAATTCCTTCAGCACTTGCAACGTGGGCAAGCGCTTGACCCGGCGTGCAATCGCCAATGGCGTAATAACCGGGTATGTTTGTTTTATAAAACTTGTCTACCAGGATTTTTCCTTTGTCGGTTATGATTCCGACGTCTTCCAATCCAATGTTTTCCAGATTTGCGACAACACCTGCGGCAGAAAGTACTACGTCGCATTCGATTTGCTTTTCGCCGGAAGCATCCTTGAGGGTAACCTTGCAGCCGTTTCCTGAGGTGTCTACCTTGGTAACCTCGGTGCTTGTGAGTACATCAATGCCCATTCCTTTGAACGACTTGACAAGTGCTTTTGAAACATCATCGTCTTCTACAGGAACAATATTCGACATGAATTCTACCAAAGTTACCTTGGTTCCCATGGCTGCATAGAAGTAAGCGAACTCTGATCCGATTGCCCCACTACCGACGATTACCATGCTTTTGGGTTGTGACGGCATGACCATCGCTTCACGATATCCAATGATTTTTTTACCATCCTGTTTGAGAGCAGGTAATTCTCTCGAACGACCACCGGTGGCTACAATTATGTGAGAAGCGCTGTATTCGGTTGTTTTGCCATCGGCAGCAGTAACAGCAACTTTTTTTCCGGGCTTGAGTTTCCCGTTACCCATGATGACGTCAATCTTATTTTTCTTCATCAGGAATTGCACGCCCTTGCTCATGCCTTCTGCCACACCTCTGCTTCGTTTTACGACAGCACTGAAATCTGCCTTAGGAGCACCAACTTCAATTCCAAAGTCTTTTGCATGATTGATGTATTCAAAAACAGAAGCACTCTTGAGGAGTGCCTTAGTGGGAATACACCCCCAGTTCAGGCAAATGCCACCAAGAGCTTCACGCTCAATGATGGCTGTTTTCAATCCAAGTTGAGAAGCGCGAATAGCAGCTACATAACCACCCGGTCCACTGCCTAGTACAATAACGTCAAAATTCATGTCTGTAATATTGGAGCGGCGAAGGTAGAATGAGAATGCACAGATTTCAACCTTTTTCTTGAAGCAACAAACACGCTCAATGCTGAAGTTACATCCAAAGGCCTATTCAGGTTATTTTTGCAGCCAAACAAACACTAACCGAATGCTCAACATTGTGTTATTTGGACCTCCCGGTGCCGGGAAGGGAACCCAATCGGAAATATTGCTGCAACGCTATGGTCTCGTGCATTTGAGCACCGGTGATATTTTTCGTTTCAATATTAAAAATGAAACGGAACTCGGTAAACAAGCAAAGGCGTTTATGGATAAGGGAGAACTTGTTCCGGATAGTTTGACAATTTCGATGCTGGAAAGTGAAGTTGTGAAGCACCATGAACCGAAAGGTTTCATATTCGACGGATTCCCACGCACTTCTGCTCAAGCCGAGGCGCTCGATACGTTTCTGCAATCGCGAGGAACTTCAATTACGTGCATGCTTGCTTTGGAGGTTGGAGAAGAAGAACTCATCAAGCGTTTATTGAATCGCGCATCTACTAGCGGTCGTGCCGATGACGCAGACGAGACTATTGTCCGCAATCGCATTGCTGTTTACAACCGTGAAACCGCACCCGTTGCTTCCTATTATCAATCATGCGGAAAGTACAGAGGTGTGCAGGGAGTTGGTGGTGTTGATGAAATTACAGAGCGACTGTGCACTGAGCTCGACGCGTTTGTTTAAACGCTTATCTACTCCTTAATCCTATGGCTGAATCAAACTTCGTAGACTACGTAAAAATCTGCTGCCGCTCGGGTAAGGGTGGCGCGGGTAGTCGTCACTTTCGCAGAGAGAAATTTGTACCAAAAGGCGGTCCCGATGGCGGTGATGGCGGCCGTGGTGGCCATATCATCGTTCGTGGCAGCAAAGATGTTTGGACCTTGTTGCACTTAAAGTATCGCAAGCATGTGATTGCTGAAGATGGTGAATCGGGGGCCGGCGCAAAGCGAACAGGTGCCCAAGGATCGGATGAAATATTAGAGGTTCCTCTTGGAACGGTTGCCCGCGATTTTGAAACCGGGAAATTGGAGTTTGAGATTACCGAAGCCGGACAAGAATTTGTTCTTGTGCAAGGGGGCAGAGGTGGACTTGGAAACGACCATTTTAAGACGTCGACAAATCAGGCTCCTGATTATGCCCAGCCTGGTGAGCCCGGAAGGGAAGAATGGAAAATTCTTGAGTTGAAGGTGCTGGCCGATGTTGGACTAGTTGGTTTTCCAAACGCCGGTAAGTCAACCTTGCTTTCAGTGGTGAGTGCTGCAAAACCTGAAATTGCCGATTATCCATTTACTACACTTGTTCCGAATTTGGGTATGGTGCGTTATCGTGGTGATCGCTCTTTCGTGATGGCAGATATTCCCGGAATCATCGAAGGGGCAGCAGAGGGACGTGGATTGGGTCACCGATTTCTTCGTCATATTGAGCGAAACTCTACCTTGCTATTTATGGTAGCTTGCGATACAAAGGATATTCGTTCCGAATACGAAGTACTGGTGAATGAGCTGAAGAAGTACAATCCTGAGTTGCTTCACAAGAAGCGCTTATTGGCTATCACCAAATGCGACATGCTCGATGATGTGATGACGGAACAAATGAAGCCGATGCTTCCTGCAGGTGTGCCTGCTATCTTTATCTCGGCCGTAACGGGTATGAATATCGATCGACTGAAGGATATGATTTGGGATCAAATCAACCAAGCTTAGACTTATTGAATCAGTTCGAATTTTTTCTCTAGTATCTGGAATTCTACACGTCTGTTTTGATGACGACCTTCATCGGTCTCATTATTCGCAACGGGTTGTTCCTTGCCAAAAAAAGTGAGCTGCAATCGACTGGGGTCAATTCCTTTCGCTGTTAAGTGATCTATCACCCGCTGCGCTCTTCTTTTGGAAAGACCTAGGTTGTACCCATCCGGACCAACAACATCGGTATGTCCCGAAATTTCCATGTACATCGCTCGGTTTTTTTTCAATAAGATAAAGACCTCTTCGAGTTGTTGCATTGCCTCGTCTGTAAGGATATCTGCATCAAAATCAAAGAGTATTGCATCGAGTTTTATCTTTTTGTATTCGTTGAGTTCTAGCGGAGGATCTACTGCAATGCTAGCGAGGTACTCGTTTTCGCAACTGCATTCCAGTTTTCGCTGAATGGGCCGCACTTTTACATCATCAATGTACATGTATGACCATGTACCGTAGCCTTTAGCGCTCATGTCTTCTGTGCGTCGAATTACCTTGAGTTCTTTGTCAGCTTTGAAATTTCCGATGGTGAGATACTCTTCTCCTCCTTTTGCAACGAATACATCTGAAAGAAGCTGCCATTGAGAGCTTTCATCCAGCATGTTCAATCGAGGGTTGCTCATACTCGCTTGGTAAGCAAGTTCTGTTTGAAGGTTGCTTTCAACCTTTTTTTCACTGAGCAATATTCCTATGCCATCCGTAACATAATTGCAGTAGTCGGCTGCGCTCACATACATTTCGACGCATACCAACTCGCCCGGCTGGAGCGCTCTTGTTAGTTTCGTTTGAAGATACTCTCTGTAGTTGCGCTTGTTGCCAACGCTGAATGTTACTAGACCCGTATATCCTTCGCCATCCTTGGCGCTTTGCTGACCAAATACGTTATTCGGAACACCTACCTTGTCGCTGCAACTATTGAAGTAATCCGGAGTGCCGTCGGTAGCTTGCCACCAACCAGCAATCGTATTGAGACTTTGTTGATTGAAATTACTAGGGCAATAGGACTTGGTTTCGAAACTCCCATTCATAACGAGATTCTGAGCGGCTGTCAAAACCGAAGCAAGCATCCCAACTGCAAATAGGTAAGCCGATAGTCTCATTTGTACGAATAACAGCATAACGCACACATTATTTTACAGCTTCATTAAAGCGTTTTAAGGAATTTGCTGTGAACAAAAAAAGGTCGGCAATTGCCGACCTTTTCAGTGTTCAAAACGTTCATTACTTTACTTGGAAAACAACTCGGCGGTTTTGGGCTTTGCCAAGAGGAGTTGTTTTGTCGGTGGCTGGCACTGTGTTGTCCTTGCCTGCTACAGTGATATTGGCTGCAGATGCTCCATTATCAACCAGGAACTGCTTGATGGCTTCTGCTCTTCTCAACGCAAGTCCAATATAAATTTTCTTGGTCTTGGTTTCGTTTTGCTCATCATTGTCTGAATGTCCTGTTAGTTCAATCTTCATAGAAGGGTTGGCTTGCATGAGCTTCGCAACTTCTTGCAATTCACCTTCGAACATTGCTGGAATTTCTACCGACAGGTATGAGAACCAAATGGAAGTAGAGTTAACTACTTCGGTTGGTTTCATGTCTATGTTCTTGGCGCTGGAACGGCTGTAAATCAAATCCGGATCGCGGTCCTCAGTTTTACCACAAAAACATCCATCTACCGATTCGATTTCGATAACTTCCACGTTATCGATGTAGTAGTATGCATCGGGCATGATCATGCCTTCTTGGGTAGCCGGCTTGATAACTTTTTCGAGTTTGATGTTGTCTTCCTCTCCAAAACATCCAATGATGAAGTATTCTTCTTTACCTGTTGAAAGGAAAGTGCCGCAAATGGTTTCCCAGCCGCTCATGGTAACTATTGGAGCGTTTGATTTCTCCGTAATCTGCGGTATGAACGTCAAGGCATTCGTGTTGGCATTTTGAAGTTTTCGGTCGCTGAAGTACATGCCAATGTTGTTTGCGCCCCACTTGCTCAAATCGGAAAGACTGATGTTGAATTTCACGCAATACATTTTGTCTTTCGTGAGTTTTTTACTCAGCTTGGCTTGCAGATAGGTACGGGTTTTTTTGGGGTCCTTGGTAAAGGCACGGAATCCTCCATAACCACTGCCTTCAAATGCTTCTTCTGTTCCGAAGTCATTCTTCGGAATCGCAACCTTGGAGGCTTTGGCCATTGTGTTGTACAAATCAGCCTTCGACTCATTGGGAGAACCCCAGTTCTTAAGCATCAATGGCAGTTGTCCGTAGGTTTTGAGCAGTTTTACGTCATCAAGCTCAAAGCCGGAATCAAGCACCAGGTTGCTCGGAGCCGCAGCAGGTGCATCAGCTGCAGGGGTTTCTTTGGCAGCAGTTCCGGTCTTTGTGGTCGATGGTTTTGATGTCGTTGATGGCTTCTTTGTTTGTGCGGTAATGTTCATGCTAAAGGCCAAAAGCATCAACAGAAATAGGCTGTATTGTTTCATGATCGGTTGAATTGATATGCTTGAACGGTTTGTATAAAAAGTTTGAGTTTTTCGTGGTTAATATCGGGATAAACTCCATGTCCCAAGTTCGCAATATAACGCTGTGGTCCAAATGCTTCAAGCATTCGCTTGGTTTCCTTAACAATGAACTCGTCGTTTCCATAGAGCACAGCGGGGTCTAAGTTGCCTTGTAGGGTTTTATCGGGACCCGCTGCCTTTCGAGCAAATTCAGGTGATGTATGCCAATCGATACCCAGTGTTCGGCAGGGAAGTGCCCCCATTTCTTCCAGCGAGAAAAATGCACCCTTTGCAAATACCGTCATGGGAACGGTATTTACGGCTTCGCATATTTCTTGAATGTATGGCAATGCAAACGTGTTGTATGTGTCTTTGCTCAGTATTCCGGCCCAACTATCGAAGAGTTGAACCATGTTGCAGCCACTGTTTATCTGTTGGTTCAAATAGGCAATAGTGGCGTCGGTAATTTTGCGAAGCAAGCGGTGTGCCAACTCGGGATTGGCCGATAGCATCGCTCGTGAAGCCGAAAAGGTTTTTGAGCCACGTCCCTCTACCATGTAGCAGAAAATTGTCCAAGGGGCGCCGGCAAAACCAATAAGTGGAACGCGATTGTGCAAATTGCGCTTAATCGCGCTGATGGCATCAAATACGTATGTCAGATTTTCAAGCACGTGTTCTGTTGAGAGGCGATCAACATCGGCTGCTGTTTGAATCGTGTTCTCGAACGATGGTCCTTTTCCCTCATCCATTCGGTAGGGCAAGCCCATGGCCTCCGGTATAACAAGAATGTCACTGAATAGTATGGCTGCATCTACCCCTAGGATATCGACGGGTTGAATGGTAACCTCGCACGCTAAATCGGGATTCTTCAACAGGTTTATAAAACTACCTGCTTGTGCCCGTGTAGCGCGGTATTCAGCCAAAATTCGGCCGGCCTGGCGCATCACCCAAACGGGTACACGTTCCGTTTGCTCGCCTCGAGCAGCCCTGAGTATAAGATCATTTTCAATTTTCATGCGGTGCAAATGTACTGGTGTTGCTCGGCATTGTACCTTCGGGCGTCGATTTGACATTCTTATGACGTCATCCGTTCTTCAACTTTTTGTCTACCCAATCAAGTCTCTGAAAGGCATAGCTTGTGATGAGCTATTGTTAACAGACCGTGGCCCTGCTAATGATCGAAGATGGATGCTGGTGGATGAGCATGGAAGGTTCATTACGCAGCGCGAAGTACCTCGATTGTGCTTGTTTGATTTGGCATTGCTTGATAACGGTATTCGGGTACAATCGGGAGTTAATGATGGCTGCATTACAATTCCATTTGCATTGACCAGCGGTGTTTCTCGGAACGTATCGGTATGGTCGGATACGTTGGATGCCATCGAGTGCACAAACGAAGTAAACCAATTTTTTTCGCAAGAAATCGATCGGGATTGTCGGTTGGTTTATATGCCGGATGCTACAGAGCGGTTGTCAGATATTCGATATTCAGGCACTCGTTCGCTAACATCGTTGGCTGATGCGTTTCCGCTGTTGATAGTAGGGTCGCAATCTCTTGAGTTGCTCAACCGACGATTGATTGAAGCGAACGAGCCTGCATTGACGTGGGATCGATTTCGTCCGAATGTGGTTGTGAATACACATGAGCCTCACGAGGAAGACGCATGGGCTGGATTCCGAATGGGAAACATACAAGCCCGAGGTGTAAAGTTGTGTTCACGATGTGTAATGACCACCATCGAGCAATCGTCCGCTTTAGGAGGCAAGGAGCCATTGCGCACATTGGCAACCTATCGGAAAATCGGTGGGAAAATCATGTTCGGCCAGCATGTAATTGCTGAGAAGGGAATCGTGCGAGTCGGAGATTCAGTGGAAGTTGATTTGATCGGGCTACCTCCTAATGCAAGATCTTAAAGACGAGTTCCTTCATGAGGTCGCCATCGTCGGCCGACGCATTGTTGACCCCTTTTGATTTTTTGTCGGTTTCTCGAATGTAGCCTATGATGCGTTCCACCTTTTGCGCCGTGAATTTGGAAGAGGCTTCTTTGTAGTCATTCAATGCCCAAGTGGTCATGCCCAATTCAGCACCTGCATTGCGCTTGTCAGGAATGGAAATATAGGCGGCCAGTTTAGAGAAATAATTGTAGAGCGATGGCAACACCATTTGAAT
>JBKCGW010000065.1:0-9630 GCA_046303175.1 Flavobacteriales bacterium | reverse complement strand
GGTGAATATTGTAAACACCACCGGAACGGATGAGTTGACTTGCGATGTAACAAGCATCGATCTAACAGCAACAGGCGGCGTTTCTTACGTTTGGGAAGGCGGTGAGCTTTCAGCATCTATTACGGTAATCAACGATGGTACATATACGGTAACAGCCACAGGTGCTAATGGTTGTGAAAATGACTTCTCGGTAATCATTACAGAAGATGTTGTTGCACCGACCATGGCCATCACAAATATTACAGGTACAACTATTCTTACGTGTGATGTGACCTCGATTGATGTTGTTGCCAGCGGCGCAACAGATTATGTTTGGACGAACGAGGCGGGTGCAGTTGTAAGCAATGATGCTTCGCTCACTATTTCAGCAGTAGGAGAGTATATCGTGGAGGGAACATCAGACAATGGTTGTTCGTCTACTGCGACTATCACCATCACAGAAGATGTAGTAGACCCAATCGCTTCCATCAACAATCTTGATAATACCGCGACACTTACTTGCCAATTGAACAGTATCGATTTGCAAGCAACCGGTGGTGTTGAGTACAGCTGGTCGGATGGCTCAGGCATTGTTTCGAATACAGCCAACTTGACAGTGGGAGCGGCAGGAACATACACAGTTACGGTGATTGGAAGTAATGGCTGTTCTTCTGAAGCTTCAATCACGATTGGAAGCGATGGTAATCTGCCTTCGGTATCAATCAATGCAAGTGCATTGAATCTGGATTGTGTGTTGGATGAAATTACGCTTGTAGCAAATGCAACCGGCGCTATTACTTGGTCGAATGGATTAGGAACAAACACATCCATTGTTGTAACAGAACCGGGCACTTACACCGTCACAACGCTCGGCACGAATGGTTGTGAAGCACAATCATCGGTTGTGATTACACAGGATATTACTCCGGTTGTGGCAGGTATTGTCAATAACACAGGAACTACACAGCTAGCTAACGGAGTTACCGCTATCAGCGTAACAGCAACGGGCGGCGGTTCATACAGTTGGGATAATGGATTGGGCAATAGCGCAACGGTAGACTTGACAGCTACAGGCGTCTATGTTGTCACTGTAACCGGCGATAATGGTTGTGTAGATACCGAGTCAATTACAATCACCAATTGCACACCACCAACCGTTGCAATTGCCAACTTAGATGGTACATCAACGCTTACTTGTTCTCAACTATCTATTGATGTGCAAGCGAGCGGTGCAGACAATTATGTGTGGAGTAATGGTTTGGGTAATCTTTCTATAGCTTCTATTTCTGCGCCCGGTGTGTATACGGTAACAGGTACAACAGCAGACGGATGTTCCGCGGATGCAACGATTACTATTGATCAAAATAGTGTGTCACCGGTTGCGTCGATAGTACCGCCGGCAACGACGGTGCTCACGTGCTCGGTGAACACCATTGCACTTACAGCAACCGGCGGTGGAACCTATACGTGGAACAATGGATTGGGCAACGCAGCTAACGCAGTAGCAGGTTCAGCCGGTACTTATACAGTGACGGTTACCGCTGATAATGGTTGTACGGATACAGAGAGCATCACCATTACGGATGATGGCACATTGCCATCTGCATCAATCGTAAACAATACGGGAACAACCGTATTGAATTGCTCTACTACTTCTATCAGTGTTACCGCTCAGGGCGGAGTTAGTTACAGCTGGGATAATGGATTAGGAAATAATGCCAATGCAACGATTACTTCAGCCGGAACATACACCGTTACCGCCACTTCGGGTAATGGTTGCACAGCCACTTCATCAATTACAGTGACTGAAGACTTGGGAGCTATTGCAGGAATTAATAACACAAGCGGCACTGCAATTTTAAGCTGTGCACAAACCTCTATCAATGTTACAGCTACAGGTGGTGTAGCTTATGCTTGGGATGGCGGACTTGGAAATTCGGCTAATGCTACGATCACTGTGCCGGGCACATACACTGTAACTGTTACTGCAGCCAATGGATGCGTAGACACCGAGTCTATCGAGATTACCAATGATGGAAGCGCTCCATCAATTGCCATAACCAACAATACCGGTACTAGCGTGCTTGACTGTAATGTTGAGCAAATAAGTTTGACAGCAACTGGTGGATCTGCCTACACTTGGGACAATGGCTTGGGAAGCAATGCTAGCGTAGTTATAACAGAGCCTGGAACGTACACTGTAACTTCTCAAGCATCCAATGGATGTACAGGTACTAGCTCGGTGGTGATTACGGAGGATGTAGTAAATCCTGTTGCTGGTATCAATCAGCCAACAACAACAGTATTGACTTGTACAGTGAACTCAATTGCATTGACCGCAACCGGTGGCGGATCATATGCATGGGATAATGGATTAGGAAATGCAGCAAACGCAACGGTAGGTGCTGCTGGAACTTATACGGTAACCGTTACTGCTGATAATGGTTGCGTTGACTCAGAGAGCATTACCATCACTGATGACGGATCAATTCCAACGGCTGCAATTGTCAATAACACAGGCACGACTATTCTGACTTGTTCTACCTCTTCAATTAGCGTTACGGCCACGGGCGGCACAAGCTATAGTTGGAATAACGGTTTAGGAAATGCTGCGAACGCAACCATCACCTTGCCCGGAACATACACAGTAACTGTATCTGATGCGAATGGTTGCAGTTCTACCGCTTCGATAAACGTGACTCAGGACAATGCGATTTCTGCCGGAATTACGGCTGATGCGGCAGCCCCAATTATTGACTGTAATAACCCTGATATCGTTCTCACCGCAACGGGAGGTGGCACGTATGCATGGTCGAATGGCTTGGGAAGCGGTAGCTCGATAACAGCTACTTCGCAAGGTGTATACACCGTTACGGTTACGGGAGCGAATGGTTGTTCAGATGAAGCAACTTTCGAAGTGCTTGCTAACTTCAACTTACCCAATGTTGGTATTACCAACAACAGCGGAACAACGGTATTGGGTTGTAGCACCAATTCAATCAGCTTAACTGCCACCGGTGCTGTAAGCTATCAATGGTCCAACAACCTGAGCTCGGTAGCTGCTCTCACTGCAACGACACCGGCTGTTTATACAGTTACAGGAACAGGAGCAAATGGTTGTATTCAAACAGCGAGTGTTACGATTACACAGGATACATCAACGCCAATTGCGGGCATAACTTCAAGTCCTAATACCACTGTGCTTACCTGCAGTCAACCGACTATCGTATTGACTGCAACCGGTCAAGGCACCTACACTTGGGCCGGTGGTGAAGAAACCAATTCAATCACGGTTGCCAGCGGTGGAATCTATTCTGTTACTGTAACAGGAGCGAATGGTTGCACAGACACTGAGAGTATTACTATTACTGAAAACCTTACCGGTCCTGTTGCTCAAATCATCAATGCAGGTGGTAATACCGAATTGTCATGCAGCGTGAATGCAATCGATGTGATTGCGACTGGAGGAGGCACTTACAGCTGGTCGGGCGGTTTGGGCAGCAGCGCTTCTGTATCCTTAACTCAGCCCGGAATTTATACGGTTACCGTGACCGCGGCTAATGGTTGTGCGGATTCCGAAAGCATCACTATCACTGATGATGGCTCATTGCCACAGATTACTATTGAAGCTATTACGAACGAACTGAATTGTTCAACCACTGAAATTGTGCTGAATGCTGTGGGTGACGAAGGAGTAATAACCTGGTCTGTGGATGGTGAGGATTGTCCGGGTGTTCCGAATGCGGCACTCATATGCAGCGATTTCTATGATCCTATTTGCGGATGCGATGGTGTTACCTACAGTAATCCTTGCTACGCTGAGCGCGAAGCGGGCGTGTTGAATTATCTGCCCGGTGAATGCGGATCAACTGATGGAGCATCTTCGATAACCGTAAATAACCCCGGTGTATACACCGTTACATTGGACGTGAATGGATGTGTTGCAACCTATTCATTTACGGTTGAAGAAAATCTTGAAGTTCCTACAGCTGATGTGACAGCGGATACTCCAATCTGCAGCAATAGCGATGCAGAGTTTGTTATCAGCGGAACTTCAGGTGATGTGGTGACCTATACCACAGACGGCGGATTGACCAACCAAACGATTACAATTGATGCGACCAATGAAGCGATTGTAACAATCTCCAATCCGACCGCAGATGTGACGCTTTCAATTATAGAAGTGGCAAGACAAACGTGTATAGCAACACTCGACGAGTCGGCTACCGTATCGGTAATCACTGCTCCGGTTGCCAATGCTTCCGGACCTGCGTTTGCTTTGTGTGAGGGATTGGTGCTTGCTCTTACCTCGCAAGAAGTAGCTGGAGCAACTTATAGCTGGTCAGGGCCCGGCGGATTCACTTCTTCTTTGTCGGATGTGTTCATTCCGAATGCAGACTTGGGTGATGCAGGCGAGTATATTTATTCAGTGAGTGTAGGAAGTTGCACGGATTACGATACAGTGAATGTTGCAATAGCTTCACCCACATCCTTTGCACAGGCAATCACGATTTGCATTGGCCAGTCGTATACACTTCCGGATGGCTCAACGGTTTCAGCTGAAGGTGTATACACAAGTAACATTTTCAACGCTGCAGGTTGTGACTCTGTGGTAACTACTACTCTTGCAATTGTTGAAGAATTCATCATCGATCTCAATCCTGCAATCTGTGATGGCGAGTCTTATGAAATGCCTGACGGAACTTCAGTTTCTGACGAGGGTGTTTATACGTTCGAATTTATAAGCTCAGGTGGTTGTGACTCAACGGTTATTGTTACTCTCGATGTGAATCCTGTTTACTATTTGCTTTCAACCCAGATTATTTGCGATGGAGAAACATTCACATTGGCCGATGGAACAGCTGCAACTACTTCAGGATTGTACGAGGTCACATTCAATTCGGCAGCGGGTTGCGATTCAATTATTGCAGTGCAGCTGAATGTGCTTCTATTGCCTGAGCCGGTGAACGTGAACTATGATCTTTGCTTCGGTGAATCGGTGACCTTACAAGATGGTTCTGTGGTATCTGATGCAGGTTCTTATCCTGTAATACTTCAGACAGCCAATGGTTGTGATAGCCTTATCGTTAACAACGTAAACGTGTGGCCGAATTACAGCGATACAATTGAAGTTGTAATATGCCACGATGAACAATATGAGTTGCCGAATGGTCTTGTAGTATCGGATGCGGGTGATTATGTGCAGTTCGATGGTCAGAGTGTCAATGGCTGTGACTCCACCTTTGTTATAACGGTAATTGAACTCGAACCAATCGTTCAAGAAGTAGTTGAGAATTTGTGTTACAATGGTTCTTACATACTTCCTGATGGCACAAGTGCCGGAGCAGATGGTCTTTATGAGTTTGTGTTGACCTCATCAACAGGCTGTGATTCGCTGGTGAGCATACAGTTGGAGGTTTCGGAGCAGATCTTTGGAGAGCCGGAACAAGTATTGTTGTGTTTCGGTGAAACGCACATACTTCCTAATGGAGACGAGGTATCTGCAAATGGGGAGTACACCAGTGTTCTTAGCACCGATGCAGGCTGCGACTCGTTGATTGTCTCATCGGTAGTAGCGTTGGATTACATCTTCACGGAAGTTGCTGCCTTCGCTTGTCAGGGCGAGACCTATACTTTACCTAGCGGTCAGTCTGTATCCAATAGTGGAGTGTTCCAATCGGTTCTTACCAACGAGGTCGGCTGTGACTCTACTGTTCAAGTCACACTCACATTTACACCGATGGTGATGGTGAGTATCATTCCGGAGGTTGATTCGTTGACCGTTTGCTCGGGAGATACACTTCAGTTGATAGCTGATGGTGCGAGCTTCTTCGATTGGGATTCTGCAAATCCATTGTCTTCTGCTGAGGGTCCTGTTATCGAAGCATACCCGACTACGGATGGATATATCTCGGTTTCAGGATCTAATCAAGGCTGTTCAGCAACGGATAGTATTTACGTTACCGTGAACGCTTTACCTGTAATGGAAATCATAGCGCCTGATGCAATTTGCATGGGAGATTCGGTGGTCATTTCAGCGGGTGGTGCGGATAGTATCTTATGGTTGAACAATGATTACCTGACATGTTTGACATGTGCCGATAACACGGTAAGCCCTTCTGAATCTACGATGTTTACGGTGGGTGGTTTCAACGGCCAATGCTACGGATCAACATCCTTTACAATGGAAGTGCAGGCACTGCCGGTAGCCTCGTTGTTTGGTGATACACTGGTGTGTGCATTTAGTCCGGCGCAGTTATACGCTGCAGGTGGAGAATCCTATTTGTGGAGCACGGGTGAAACAACTTCTGCTATTTCGGTTGAGCCGGGTGAAACCACCGTTTATCAAGTGGTTGCTATTTCCGGAATTTGTGCCGATACGACTACAATTACCGTTGAGGCGATTCCTCTTCCGCAGATTGTAACCAACAACGATACAACCATAACGCTTGGAGGCGAAGTACAGTTGTTTGCAACAGGCGGGGTTAATTACTCATGGTCACCGGCAGAAGATCTTTCGTGCACGCTTTGTGCAAATCCGCTGGCCATTCCGGGTGAGTCTATCACCTATTGTGTAGAGGCATTGTCTGAATTCGGTTGCACCGATTCTGCATGTGTTCGTATCGAAGTGTCCAACGAGTGTGAGACCTTCTTCATTCCGAACGCATTTGCTCCGGAAAGAGGAGGTCACGAGCTGAACGATTGCTTCCGTCCATTTGGCGATGAATGTTTCGCTTCGATGCGCATGCGTGTATTCGATCGTTGGGGCGAATTGGTGTTTGAATCAACCAGCTTTGATGATTGTTGGGATGGTACTTACCAAGGCAAGAAGGTGAATTCAGGAGTGTTTGTATACTACTTCGATGGAACACTCATTAATGGTGATCCATTCTACAGAAAAGGAAACGTAACAGTGATACGCTAATGAAGAAACTTATACTCATAATAAGCGTGTGTATGATGGTTGGGATGGCCTATGGTCAGGATTTGCAGTTGTCGCAAACTACCATGTCGCCGCTATTGATTAATCCGGCGTCATCCGGAGCTGTTATGCCACGTGAGGTTTCGGTTACACATCGAAACCAGTGGACGTCTATTTCAAATCCATTCCGAACTTTCGCCTTAGCGGCCAGCACTCGTTTCGGCGATTTTGATAAGCAACGCAGGGGTTTTTGGGGAGCAGGACTTGTAGCATTCAATGACCAAGCAGGTGACGGTAATATGCGCACCAATGCGGTTGGTTTGAATGGTGTTTACCATGTTCGTCTGTCGCGCTATCAGCACATTGGTTTTGGATTGCAAGGGATGTATATGTCACGATTTGTGGACTTCTCGAAATTCCAATGGGCCAGTCAGTACGATGGGGCGGCGCATAATTCAATGCTTCCTACCGGCGAGTCGGGCTTTGTTCAGAATTTCGGTTTTATGGATGTGAATACAGGTGTGTATTATACTCTGAACAATACGGCTGCAGAGGTAAACGTAGCCGATAACAACTACCGAATTATCAATGTGGGTATAGCTTTTCACCATATTACTACTCCGCAATATGCTTTTGGTTCAGAAAGTTTCGAGGAGAATTTGTATGCGAAAATGACTTTTCATGCGAATGCGTTGTGGAGTTTACCCAACTCTTCACTTGCTATTGCACCCAATTTCCTCTTTCAAAAGCAAGGCCCACATGAACAGTTGAATATGGGGTCTATGGTGCGCCTTGGTATTTCGGGTAATTCGAAATACACCGCTTTGGTGAAGAACTACGCTGTATATGGTGGTATCAATTACCGTTTCCGAGATGCCATTATTACTACAGGTATGCTCGAGTATGGTAACTATCAGATTGGTCTCAGTTACGACTTTAATATTTCCCGGTTGGCGAGTGCAAGCGCAGGAAGGGGAGGCGTTGAATTCAACCTCCGTTACATGGTAAATGGAACGAAGGCACGAATTCTTACTTCAGGATTGAAATGAATTCAATTGACAAATAAATCTACTCTTAATCAAATGAGAAGAGTCGGCAATTGCCGGCTCTTCTCGTTTATCGAATCTTTGTGGAGCCAATGAATTCAATTCATTGAATCACTCCTTGGATTTTTTTAGATCTTAATCTCTACGGCCGCCAAACACGCGCAAGAGGAACAAGAACAAATTGATGAAGTCGAGATACAAGCTCAATGCGCCCATAAGCGCCAGTTTTCCTGCCGTGGCAGTGCCGTACTCAACTCCTGCACCAATGCGCTTTACCTTTTGCGTATCGTATGCAACCAGTCCCGTGAAAACAAGAACGCCCACACAGCTAATCAAATAATCGAATGCAGCGCTTTCGAGGAAATAATTAACGAGCGATGCGATTACGATACCCAACACAGCCATCATGAGAATCGAGCCCAACTTAGTGAGATCGGTTTTGGTGGTATAGCCTACTACTGCCATGGTGGCAAATAGTCCGGCAGTAATAAAGAACACTTTCGAAATGGCAGCTGATGAATACACCAGGAAAATCACACTGAGACTAATTCCGTTTACTAAAGAGTAAGCAAGGAACAATCCCATAAGAGCAGTAAAGGAAAGTCGGTTGAAAGCAAAGCTCATGATAAGCACCATTCCAATAGGAGCAAGCATGATTCCCCACAGTAGAATAGACGATCCTTGAAGTAGGGCCAGCATGTTACCACTGGCTGCAAACCAATAGGCTGCAACGCCGGTAATTACCAAGGCAAGCGTCATGTAAGAAAAGACATTCGCAACAAACGAGCGCGACACGGCGCTGCTGTCGATGTTGATTGATTGATCGTTGTAGTTATTCGGAAAGTTCATAGTGAATGAAATTAGTGAAGCGAAGATAAGAAAAGTCGATTTTGGCGTTTGGTTAAATAAGGATAATAGGATTGTAGGATAACAGGATTATAGGATAACAGGATTATAGGGTGCAGCCGATGGAGGTCGATTAATAGTAAGAGGGGCCTTGTTGGAGGTAGTTCGTCACGTAATCGTGCACTCCTTCTTCCAGCGTGTGAAAGGGTTTTTGGTAGCCGATAGAAATGAGTTTGGACATATTGGCTTCAGTGAAGTATTGATACTTGTCTCGGATATCCACTGGAGTATCGATGTATTCAATGGTCGGATTTTTTTCCATAGCGTGGAAGGTAGCGTTCGCCAAATCGTTGAACGAACGTGCTTTCCCCGAGCCCAAATTGTAGATGCCGCTGTTTTTACGGTGATGCATCAGGAACATGCATACTTCAATTACGTCCTTCACATATACGAAGTCGCGCATTTGTCCGCCATCGGCAAAATCGGGGCGGTGCGAGCGAAACAACTTCATTCCACCGTTCTCACTGATTTGCTTGAAGGCATGGAAAATTACCGAAGCCATTCGGCCTTTGTGGTATTCGTTCGGACCATATACATTGAAGAATTTCAGACCGGCCCAAAAGAAGGGTGATTTTTCTTGCTGAACCGCCCAGATATCGAAGTCGTTCTTGGAGTCTCCGTAAGGGTTCAGTGGCTTCAATTGGGGGATGATACCATGCTCATCGCTGTAACCCAGTTCGCCTGCTCCGTAGGTAGCAGCCGATGAAGCGTATACCAACGGGATGGCAAATTCAGCGCAAATCTTCCATACCTCTTGGGAATAGTGAAGATTCAATT
>JBKCGW010000064.1:0-10117 GCA_046303175.1 Flavobacteriales bacterium | reverse complement strand
ACAATGGCCGAAAGGTCATCGGGGTTTTCAATATTCACGCCCTGCCAAGTAACCTCGCTAAGTCCGGATGCCGTTAAAATCTCGCTTTCTCCCGGACACATTTCCAACGGTCCATTCGTTGATACTTGGGGTGAATCCAATACCTCTACCACCACTTGTGCAGAAGAAAAACAACCATCACCCGATTGTCCGGCAACTGTATAAACAGTCGTTACCTCCGGGTCAGCTATAGTCTCTGCAGCCTGCGGTGTAGCCAATGTTTCATTGGGAGCCCAACCATAGGAAAAAGCACCCGATACAAATAGTACTGCTTGGCCTTCCGGACAAACAGCGGTATCGGCGCTAACCGTCAATTCAGGAAGCGGATAAACTTCAATGGTATCCGATACCGTTACGGTGCACACATCGCTATAATCATATTGTACAATCGTTGTTCCTTCGCCCGCAATAGACGGATCGAATAACCACTGATTTCCGGAGGATTGCACGCCAATTCCCGAGAATACACCACCTTGTAAATTGGCTAACAACTCAAACTCAGATTGATCCACGCAAACACCCGCAGGTAAACCCACCTGGATATCCGGAAAATCTTGAACGGAAATCAACACGCTATCAATCGACGCACATGTGTTATTCAGTGTATAAAAGACGTAATGGACACCCGCACCTAGCAACGTCGGGTCTACCAAGCCCTGCAAGGAATCAACTACACCACCACCCGACCAAACTCCTTCTGTTGCCAAAACTTCCATATCAACCCAATCTGCATCCACACATACAGTGGGCGAATTGAGAAATTCGATAGATGGATCATCCACACTGATCCAAACAGAATCGATATCTGAGCATGCCTCGTTGTAGGTTGCTACAATGGGGAACGTGCCCACTCCTGCCGATGATGGTTGGAATATTCCCTGATTTACAGAAGTGATTCCCTCTCCCGACCATTGAACGCTGGACAGGTTAGCGTCCAAGTTTAATGGCAATGCATTCAAACACACCGCTGTTTCTGACTCAAGAATTTGCAGCGGAACGAACGTTTCAATAGCAACGGTAACATTCGCTTGCGTTGGGCAATTACCTCCCAAGGAATACGTAAGTTGCGCAGCATCGGCGCCAACTGCTGTAGGATCGAATGTTCCAGCCAGTGAATCGACCACTCCCACCCCTGTCCAAACGCCCGATGAAGGTTGCCCGGTTAACACTTGAATAGAATCAGTACTACAAAAAGTAAAGGATTCCGTAAATGATAACTGAGGAGCGGCATCAACCAGCACACTCACTTCAGTGGGATCAATACAGGCTGAAACAGGCGCAAACGCAATGGTCCAAAGCCCTTGACCAACTGCGGCGGGATCGAAAAAAACACCCTCGCTGGTGCTATCAACGGGACCTATCCATTCGCCATCAGCTATACTCGATGTAATTAGCATTGCTGAATCCGTAAGGCAAAGAATACTATCTGTTAATGTAATTACAGTAGAATCAGGTTGGATATAATCAAAAAACTCAACATCGTATGAAATGGCTCCACATGCTTCACCAAGCTGAATATTGGACAAGCTGAGCGAGAAATAGGTGTCTTGCGTGGGGCCGGGGTTTAGCAGGTGATTCAACCCTACACCTCCATTCGGCAAATTAAAGGGCGGATCCGTTTCCCAAACGATTCCTATTCCCTGACTTAACAGTGTTGACTCAGGGTAATAACGTTCCAATGCAACAATGGTGTACAAGCTGCTATCACAACCGGTATCCAAAATCGTTAAGTTCTGCCCGGGAACCGGCAAAAACTCCTGGATAATAGGAGTGCCTTCGGTAGGCTCATCGGATACAATCATACTGATTGAAGAAATCGAACCATTCGCTCCACCGAAGCAATCGCGCACATTCACCTGCCAACCGGGCTGTGTAACATCGCATCCCAATAGAGGAGTCCAATCAATTGCTATTGACTCTGTGCCATAGGCTCCGTAGTTTCCGCTTACATCAAAACTAGGTAACGCACAGAGATTATAACTGAGGCTGGATTCATTTGAAAAGCAAAGCCCCAACGCATCCGAATTGAAGCAAATCGAATCGGGCTCATTCGGAGTTTGTATGTCGGTAAGCAAAATAATCTGTGAACCACATGCAGGCGGAGTAACTAGCTCAATACTCAAATCAGACAGAATGGGATGCCCGAGATTAAAACAAATCTCAATTTCAGAACTATCATTAAAGAGATAAGGTGTGTCAAAATTGGCCGGAGGCGGATTATAATATCCTGTAATCACACCACCGATATACAAGCCTGAAAGCTGCACAGCTCCACAACCTGCAGGTATTGTATTTGCATTTACGATGGGTGCCGCGTTTACCCTGGAAACCCAACAAATATCCTCATAGATTATACCTTCTACCTCGTTGCTTACTACTGCGCGAAAGCCACCGGGAGTGGCGTTGTAAACACCCTGCGACACTTGTTGTTGGTTAACAATCGGCGTCCATGTATTCGTTGCTGAAATAAAACGATACCACTGCACATTTTGCAATCCTCCATCAGGCCAGGTTACTCTGAGATTTGCGTTTTCACCCTGACAAACGAAATACAAACTATCGTTGGTGTAACCATTGGTATATGATGTCGTGTCGCGACCGGAACAGTTGACACAACTCAATTGCGCTCGTCCAATAAAAGACAAGGCAACTAAGTAAAATACCCCTGCCAAGGTGCGCAAGGTGCTCATGAACATACAAGCATTAACTCACATGCAAGAACAGAAAGACAAACGGATAAGAATCCGCCTGAGATACAAGTAGTAGTTAATTTCATAGGGTGGTGTAAGCAGTAACAAATATGGAATAAAAGGCGTGAACAATTGTTATCAATTGTTAGTAAAATATTGAAAACATAAAACCTATAAAAAAACAAAAGCCCTCCATAACGGAGGGCTTTTGAAAATCTATGTTACTTGGATTACTTCTGAATCTGCAAACGCTCGATTTCAAAAGCAGTTCCTGAGCTCAAACGAACCATGTAGATACCGGTTGCCAAACGATTTGCATCGAAGTCGGCAGTGTAAACCTGACCTGCAACCACTTCATTGTTGAAGAGGCTACCTACAATACGACCTGTCATATCCATCACATCCAAAGTCAACTTGCCATTGGCAGTGCTTGTGAAGCTGATGGTTGAGTGGTTGTTCATTGGGTTCGGGCTGATGCTTACGATAGAGATCTCTTCATCACGACCCTCGTTGTTACCCTCAGGTGCTACAACCATTCCCAAGTTGTTATCCTGTGAAGAGAACAAAATAGTCTGGCTGCATGAGCTAGTATTACCTGCACAGTCAATGGCAGTCCATGAGCGGATGATGCTGTACTCAGGACACTGGTTGATTTCGAATGCGAAGTCACCAATACCACCAGACAAACCGCTAGATACAGGCTGACCCTGGTAGAGGAATACACCGCTGTAGTTGAACCAACCACCTGCACCGTATGCATCGTTGTAGTTATTCGCTCCGTCTCCAATTTGGAATCCGAAGTACTCGTTTGAAGGAGCGTGAGTCAAGTTCAACAATGAACCTGCATGCGATCCCCAACCGGTCAACTCTACGTTAGCACCTGCCTGAAGAATGTAATACATCCAATCTTGGTAGTTACCATCTTCACCACCGCAGTCTGCCTTGAAACCACTTGGTGTGCCATCAGTTGACCATTGACCCCAGTCCTTACCTTCAGAGTAAGTTACATTGAATTCAAAACCACCATCAGGGAATACAACGTTGTAAACACGACCTGTAACAGTTACTGATCCATCAGCATTGTAAACCATCTCGGCAGTTGCATTGGTGTCGAGCTGATACCAACGGTAGTTGCTTGGAAGGCTGAACAAAGCCATTGCCCAATCGTAAGGGTAGTTACATGGGTTGTCAACCGGACGAACCGGAGTTGAAAGCTCATAACCATTGTTACCGTCAGCAGGGCATCCGATGCAAGTCTCAACCATCGTTACTGTAACGTCGCTATCACAGTTATCAGTCGCAGAAACTTCTGCAGCTGCAGGAACTTGAGCGTCACAAGCAAGTGTAAGATCACCTGGGCAACCTACCAATGTAGGTGCAGTTGTGTCTTCGAAGCTGATTGTTTGATTGAATGCAGCGCTTGCGTTTCCACAAGCATCGATTGCAATCCAGCTACGAACGAAGCTGCTTATGCAACCATTCGACTCAGAAGGACCGTCGGTGTAGAGGTAGTCAACTGTGCTGCAGTTGTCAGTAGCAACCGGCTCAACAACATCAGCAGTGGTGTTGCACTCGTAAGTGAAATCAGTTGCATTGTCAACAGCCCAAACAGGAGCAGTTGTATCCTGGTAGTTTACAGTGTAGCTGATGCTTGAAGCATTACCACAATTGTCTGTAGCAGTGTATGTAGTTACCACAGTGTAATTGCTTTCGCAGTTACCACCGGTAACCTGCTGCTCAGAGGTGATTGTTACATTCGCTGAACAGTTGTCGGTAGCAGTTGGAGTTGGCATGCTAACTTCTGTACCACAATCTACGGTTACAGTTGAGCTTTCCATATCAAATACAGGAGCTGTTTCATCCAATACAGTGATGTACTGATCAACAACCGTAGTATTACCACAGTTGTCAGTTGCAATCCACATGTAGTGGTAAACCATTTCACACTGATCACCGGTTTCTTCAATCATAGTGCTTACTTCAACTTCGCTATCACAGTTGTCGTTGAATTCTACAACAGCAGCAGACCAGTTCTCATTGCAGCTATAAGTAGCATCAGCCGGATCTGCAGATGCAACCGGAGCATCAGTATCGGTTACAACAATCGTTTGATTGAAGTACGAAGAGTTAGCACAACCATCGTTAGCAGCGTAGTGACGAATCACTGAGTTACCGCAACCTACACCTGTTGGCTCGTCATACAAAATGGTAATAGCAGCTTCGCCACAGTTGTCTGTAGCAGTTACATAGATACCTGCTGCATCAAACTCGTTGCATGATACAGTGATGGTAGCATCACCGCTGAATACAGGAGCAGTAGTGTCGTTCACGAAGATCTGCTGAATTTGAGTAACTGAGTTACCACAAGCATCAGTAGCAGTGTAAATACGCTCGTATGTGCGCTGGCAGTTGTTTTGAGCAACCAACATGTCAACATAATCAATTGAAACCTGACCATCGCAGTTGTCAGAAGCTTCAGCACCGGCAGCAGGAAGTTCAGTTACATCACACTCAATCGAAGCATCAGCAGGGAATGAAGTGAATACCGGGTTAACGTCATCAATTACATTGTAAACTGATGTAGCGCTTGCAGTATTACCGCAATCGTCTGTTGCAGTCCAAGTGCGGATGATTGTGTATGTCTGAGGACAGTTGCTTCCGATAATGTTGTCAGCGAAAGTTACAGTAGCAAGACCACAAGCATCCATTGCCTCAGCAGTTCCGTAGTTAATACCACCGTCACAAGCAAAGGTTCCGCCCGTTGGCACTGAAGTGAAGATTGGGTTGCTTTGATCGAACACTGTGATAGTAGCAGAAACTGAAGTTGCGTTGCCACACTCGTCAGTTGCAGTCCATTCGTATGTGTAAACGCGGTTACATCCTACGATTTCTTCTGTTACGTTCGAAGTCTCTGTCAAGCTGTTGCAGTTGTCAGTGAAGGTAGGAGCAACAATACCCATACCACCGTTGAACTGTGAACACTCAATAGACTGGTTAGCCGGTACGTTTGAAGCTACTGGAGCAGTAGTATCAACCAAGCTAACTACACGCGTCACAGTTCCTACGTTTCCGCAGTCATCCGTAGCAGTGTAAACAGTTGTAAGGATAGCTACACAACCATTCTGTTGGAAAGTAGTGTTCTCAGTCAAAACAAGTTCATTGTCACACTGATCAGCCCACAATGGGAAGTAAGTTGGAATGGTAGCACCACAATCAACTTCCAATGGAGCAGGAATATTCGAGCAAACAGGAGCTGTGTTGTCGATCAACTGAATGATCTGAACAAACGAGCTGAAGTTACCGCAGTCATCGTAAGCACCATAGGTACGAACGATTTCACCTGCGCAGCTTCCGCTTTGTGTTTGATCGTCAACAATCCAAAGAACGCTAACGTTATCAGAGCAGTTGTCAGAAGCGGTTACATAAATACCTTGGTAATCATCACATGGACGCTCGATTTCGATTTCACCTGCAATTACAGGAGCTTCAGAGTCAGTGATGGTGATGTTCTGTACGAAGGTTGAAGAGTTACCACAACCGTCAGTAGCAGTCCACACACGGCTGATGAATGTATCGCAATCATCACCGATGATTTCGTCGCTGTAAGAAACCTCAACACCGCTGCAGTTATCAACTGCTACAGGAGTTACAACAGGTACGAATTCATTGCACTCGTAAACGAATGTTGACTCGTTCTCCGCGTTGAAGATTGGAGCAGTTGTATCAGTAACATAAATGTTCTGAGTTGCTACCGCTTGGTTACCGCAGTTATCCGTTGCACGGTAAGTGCGCTCAACCAAGTATGATCCGGCACAGTTACCTGGAACGATGTTATCTTCTGATGAAATCGTCACATCGCTATCACAGTTGTCAATAGCGGTTACTTCAGCAACAGCTGGAAGTACGTCACCACAATCGATAGTTACGTTTTCTGGAAGACCAACGATAACCGGATTGGTGGTGTCGATTACTGTAACTATGCGAGTAACAGAACCTGTGTTACCACAAACATCAGAAGCAGTGTACGTTTCTGTAATGACAGTAGTGCAACCATCAGAGTCTGATGTTGAAGTCATGTCTAGAGTCAGCTCGTTAGTGCAGTTGTCAACCCAAGAAGGATCGAATGAAGGAATCTGTGAACCACACTCTACAGTGATGTTCTCCGGCTGGTTGATAGCAACAGGAGCTGTTGTATCGGTCAATGTAATGATTTGCTGAACTTGAACAGTGTTACCGCAATCATCCGTAGCAGAGTATGTGCGAACAACGCGACCTGCACAAGCACCGCTTGCCAAATCATCACCTACCCAAACTACTGCAACATCTGTATCACAGTTGTCAGTTGCTGTTGCATAGATGCCAGCGTAGTCTTCACATGGACGATCTATTTCAGCAACGAAATCGATAACAGGAGCAGTAGTATCCAAGATAGAAATGTTCTGAACGAATGAAGACTGGTTGCCACAACCATCGGTTGCAGTCCAAGTACGAGTGATGTAAGATGCGCAGTTACCTGCGTTCACCTCATCTGTGTACTGTGTAGAAACGCCGCTGCAATCATCAACTGCTACCGGAGTAACAACCTGAACATCTTCGTCACACTCGTAAACAAATGTGCTTTCGTTGTCAGCATTGAAGATTGGAGCAGTAGTGTCTTCTACGAAGATATTCTGTGTGAACGTTGCTACGTTGCCACAAGCATCAGTTGCTGTGTAAACGCGCTCAATCAAGTACTGACCTGCGCAGCTTCCGCCTACTGTATTGTCTGAAGAAATCGCGTAAATCACATCGCTTGAACAATTGTCCGCTGCAACTACAATCTCAGCACCTGGAATTTCATCACCGCAATCGATGGTGATATTCTCCGGGTTGCTGATAAATACAGGAGCAGTAGTATCTACTACTGTGATAGTAGTTGTTGCAGTTGAAACGTTATCGCAG
This sequence comes from Flavobacteriales bacterium, assembly GCA_046303175.1. Lineage (GTDB taxonomy): Bacteria > Bacteroidota > Bacteroidia > Flavobacteriales_D > Sanyastnellaceae > JAIBBG01. The sequence goes on along the minus strand of JBKCGW010000064.1, from coordinate 2,447 downwards.
TAGTCTTTTGCAGTCCAAATCCAAAGGATGGTGTAGCTACCTGCGCAGCTACCTTCGATGATTTGTTGCTCGAACGATACGGTTACTTCTGCGTTGTGACCTTCAGCGTATACACCGAAGATAGCAGATGCATCACCACAGTTGTCTGTAGTCTGAATCGCATCAACACCTGGAGCTGATGGCACATTGCTGCACTCAACTGTTGCATCGGCAGGAACCCAAGTAATAACAGGAGCTGTTGTATCCTGGATATAGATTACGAATTCTTCTGTTGTAGCATTACCACAGTTGTCAGTGATAGTCATGGTGCGGTGGATAGTACCCAAGCAACCACCTGAAGTCATGTTGTCTTCGTAAGTGTAAGTCAAATCGTTGTCGCAATTGTCGGTAGCTGCAGGACGAACCCACTGCTCATCGTAAATCGCGTCGCACTCAACCGCGTAAGGACCAACCAAGTTTACAAAAGCAGGAGCTTCTGTGTCAATTACGTTGATAGTTTGTGTTTCTGAAGTGGTGTTGCCACACAAGTCAGAGACGGTGAATGTGCGAGTGTAGGTGTAAGAGCAATCGTTGCCGTCTGCAACCGTGTCAACCTCTTCAATAATTGAAAGGTTATCTGCACAGTTATCGAAAGCAGCAGCAGGAGCAAACACTACTTCGTCGTTGCACTCCACAGTGTAGTTTGCAGGGATGTTCAATACAGGCGCAGTCGTATCGATTACGTTGATCGTCTGAGAACCGGTAGTGGTGTTACCGCAATCGTCGCTTACAGCGAAGTTACGAGTGTAAGTAATAACACAACCTGTCACCAAAGTATCAACCGATTCCATGATGTTCAATGAAGAAGAACAGTTGTCGGTTGCAGAAGCAGGACCAAAAGTCACTTCATCGTTGCACTCAACTGTGTAGCCAGCTGGAACTGTCAGTTCAGGCGCAGTAGTATCGTTAACAGTGATTGTGTATGAGCATGAAGAGCGATTGCCGCATACATCAGTTGCCGTGTAACGGTGAGTAATTGCGAAGTTGCAAGTACCATTCGTGGTTACAGTATCCGAACCTGCATATTCCACTACTACATCTCCGGTGCAGTTATCTGCAGCGTTGACATCAGCAGCGCTCACAGGAGCAGGCACATCAGCAGCACATTGCAAATCGACGTTAGCCGGACAGCTAATAAACGTCGGAGCGGTTGTATCATTTACAGAGATTATTTGTGTGTGGTAAGCAACATTGCCACATGCATCTGTTGCAGACCAACGACGCTCGATCGTTTGAGAGCATCTTTCATCAGGTTGGTTTGGCGTGGTGCAACCCATGTCGAGTGTTACGTCACCATGACCGTTTACATCCTCACCATTCACATTACCATGGTAGAAGAACCATCCGCTACCACCGTTGTTAGTGTTGCGATTGTTTGCTCCGGCACCAAATTGGAAACCGTATGCGTAGTTAGCAGGCTGGTGAGAAAGGATAAGTTGGTCACCTTCAAAAGCACCAAAACCTTCCAAGCGAGAAATAGTGGTTAGTAGCTTGTAGAAATTCCAAGAAGTATGAGTTGCACCGTTCAACCCGAGGTTGTCCATGTACAAACCACCGTTGGCGCTCCATGCTGCCCAATCAACACCCTCAGCCATGGTCATGTCTACGTGCCAACCGTTTGAAGGATTGTTTAACGCGACAACATCACCGATCAAACGAGCTTCGCCGTCGTTGCTGAACACCAATGATGGCGTGCCAACCCAGCGATACCAATCTGTCGAAGCAAGACCTGCACTAAATAGGCCATCAATCCATACCGCCCAATCTTGACCTGGACCGGCAGGAGTGGTAACCGCATCACACACCAATGTATCGTCGGCTGATGAAGAAGAACCGAACTGCTCAACAACCACTGCGTCTCCGCAACGATCAAATGCAGTTAAGTTTTCAAACGCTGGAACTTCCTCAGGACATTGGTAAGCAACGTTTGAAGGAGCATTGATAAATTGCGGCAATTCCAAATCCTTCACTTGGATTTGCTGCGTGCAATTCAACGAAAATTCAGTTTCACTCTGTGTAAAAGTGACAACAAAAGTTCGCTGGTAAACACGACGGCAAGGATTGCCGTTTGAGTTAACCCAATTGTCAGAATAAACAACAGACACGTTAAAACCATCAGAGTTATCGACACTTACCCATCCGGTAGCATCGAAATCAGAGAGGTCTTCTATGCAGCTCACCGTCGCATTCGACGGACAATTAATAGAAGGTTGGGCGAATGCATCACTCGCGCCACAGAGAACAAACACGATAGCCAGTGCTAACGCTTTTAAACTCGCCGAAGCGAAGCTCACTGTACGTAACAGTTTACTCATGATTAAGAGATTTGGTTTTTGATTAATTTAAAGTTTCAACACCGGAGTGTTGATTACAAGTCGGGCGCAAATGTATACGGATTTCGTTATGAA
>JBKCGW010000063.1:0-4019 GCA_046303175.1 Flavobacteriales bacterium | reverse complement strand
GAAGAAACAATCTTTGAAATGTAAATTTTCCCGGAGTGTTAACCCCATTGTTTCCGTGGCCTTGGTAGCTTCTTGCATTCGGGTTGTCTCATTGCCTCGTGTGCCCATTTCCCCCGACGTTAAATCGATGAAACCAACGCGTTTACCTTCCTCAATAGAGCGAATAATGGTGCCTCCACAACTTATTTCCACATCATCGGGATGGGCTCCGAAGGCAAGTATGTCAAGGCTGATTTTCGTCATGTTGAAGAGAATTGACCGCAAAGGTATAGTGAACGAATGATTAGCCTACATTTTTGTGATTCAGGGAGTTAGTCCGTTTGTTGAGCTAATCTCTTTAAAGAATTAACGTTTTGTTTAGAACTTAGCGACGATTGAAAATCATTTAGTTGCCTCTTTTTTTCTATTTTTGCGCGGCCTTGAAAAAACAATTTCACATATTACTCACCCTCTTGGGTTTGTTCTACTGCTCCCTCGTGCTTCATGCACAAGGCGGTGAAACAGAGCTATTCCCGGAGCAGGAGTTAAATGCTGAAGTTGCGCTCCCTCATGCGGGTGGCGCTTCAGATGAAGAAGTAAACACCCAGGCAATTTTCAATGAAAGAGAGGTTGAGCTTAGACTCTTCACTCGTTTGGATTCGATTCGACACATTCCGGCTTACGAGACATATAGCCATTGGGATACCAAGAATCTCTTTGTGAATAGATCAGCGCAGCAAGCACTAGGTAATGGTATCAATTTCCCATTGGTGCACAGCGACTGTGATTTTCACTATCCGGCTATTGGTATCATGACTTCTCCTTTCGGTCCTCGTTGGGGAAGAATGCACTATGGATTAGACATCGACCTGGAAGTGGGTGATAATGTTTTTGCGGCTTTCGAGGGCATGGTTAGGATTTCCCAATATCACTCGTCATACGGAAATGTAATTGTTGTTCGCCATAACAATGGTTTGGAGACGTTGTATGCTCACCTTTCACAGAGAAAGGTTCTACCCGGTGACCACGTAGAGGCTGGCGAAATTATCGGATTGGGCGGAAATACGGGTAGGTCATACGGAGCGCACCTGCATTTTGAGTTTCGATTCATGGGCCAGGCTTTCGATCCACTGCTTATTGTAAATCCGTCAGCGCAAGCGCTGTTGGCTTCCTCTTTCACCTTGCTGCCAAACCACTTTGAGCCTGCAGGCATATCTCCGCAAACCGTTGCTGCGCGCAATACCGTTGCTAAGAATGCAAAATCCTCAAAGGCCAAATATCACACAGTCAAGCAGGGAGACACACTGTATTCGCTAGCTCGCAAGAACGGGACCTCCGTTAATGCAATTTGCAAACTGAACCGAATTAGAGAAACAAGCACCCTGCGTCTCGGTCAGCGCATTCGCGTTAAGTAATTCCTGATTTTTTTCATTTCTTTAAGCATCAATTGACATTGAACCAATAGTGGTCTCGTTTGTTTATTGTATGTTGCAAAACATTCAACAAAACATGCGAGAGCCTTCCACAAAAAAAATAGCTGTTATAGGAGCCGGTTTCGCCGGTCTAGCTTCAGCATGTTCGCTGGCTCACAAGGGTTTTGATGTTACGCTGCTCGAGAAAAACCACCAAACCGGTGGGCGGGGAAGGGCATTTCAACATCAGGGATACTCCTTCGACATGGGACCATCTTGGTATTGGATGCCGGAAATTTTTGAGCAATTCTTCAACAAGTTCGGAAAAAAAGTCAGCGATTATTACGAGCTGCAGCGATTAGATCCTTCTTATCGTGTGTTTTTTCAGGAAGGAGATCCACTCGATGTTCCGGCGGCTTACGAGGAGTTCAAGCAAATGGTGGAGTCGTTTGATCCGGGAGCCGGTTAGAAAATTGACCATTTAAAGGCTGAATCCCAGATTAAGTACGACGTGAGTATGGCGGATTTCGTTTGGAAGCCGTCCCTTAGCATTTTGGAATTTGCTCAACCTCGACTGCTCATCGAATCTTTTCGCCTCCACTTGTTCTCAGGCTTTTCTTCTCACGCAAAAAAGTACTTCAAGCACCCGACAATCATTCAGCTGCTGGAGTTTCCGATTTTATTTCTAGGGGCAAAGCCTGAAAAGACGCCGGCCATGTACAGCATGATGAACTATGCCGATATCATGCTCGGTACCTGGTATCCTAAAGGGGGAATGTGCAAGATTGCCGAAGCAATGACAACCCTTGCCAAGGAGCTTGGTGTGCGTATTATTACTTCAGCAACAGTCAATGCAATTGATGTTAGTCTAAATGAGGCTCATGCCATTGCATTTGATGGCAAAACAGAGAGTTTTGACGCAGTAGTGGCCGCGGCTGATTATCAGCACGTCGAATCAAAATTGCTCGCTCAGAAATACCGCAGCTACACAGAGGAATATTGGAATAAGAGGGTCATGTCGCCTTCTTCACTCTTGTTTTATATCGGTGTGAATCGAAAAGTTTCAGGGATACTCCATCACAACTTGTTTTTTGATGAGCCCTTCGACCGCCATGCTCAGGAAATCTATGATAACCCTGCTTGGCCAAAAAATCCTCTGTTCTATTTGTGCTGCACCTCGGCCACCGATTCGGCTGCTGCACCCGATGGAAAGGAGAATTTATTCATTCTAATACCGGTTGCTCCCGGTCTTCAAAGCGACGAGAGCGAGCGAATGAGGTATTTGAAAATGTGCCTCGAGCGCATCAAGAGGCACACGGGTGAAGACATCGAACCCGATATTGAATATGTGAGATCATACGCTCATGAGGAGTTCATCTCAGATTACAACGCGTTCAAAGGCAATGCTTATGGATTGGCCAATACGCTGATGCAAACTGCAGTGATGAAGCCGCGTATGAAGAGTAAAAAAGTTAAGAACCTATTTTACACGGGACAACTTACTGTTCCCGGACCCGGCGTTCCGCCAAGCATTATCAGCGGTCAAATAGTGGCCAATGAAGTGGAAAAGTACTTTCAAAACAGATAAATTATCATGGCCCACAACCAACGCGAACTACTTGATATCGTCTCATTCAAGGCAAGTAAAACAACCACGCAGGCCTATAGTACCAGCTTCAGTGCAGGTATTCGTTTGTTGCACAACCGATTTCAGAATGCGATTTATGGCGTGTACGGATTTGTGCGATTTGCAGATGAAATCGTAGACACATTGCATGAGTACGACAAGGAAGAGCTCATGCGAAACTTTCGTCGTGATACTGTAGAAGCTATCGAGAAAAGAATTTCGCTGAACCCGATTCTACATGCCTTTCAAATGGTTTACCATCAGTACGATTTTGATTTCGAATTGGTTGACCGCTTCCTTATCAGCATGGAAATGGACCTACTTCAAAAGGACTATGACCGGGCCGGTTACGAAGCATACATTCTCGGTTCAGCAGAGGTAGTGGGATTGATGTGCCTCAAAGTATTTACCGAGGGTAACAAGTCACAATATGAAAAGTTGACTCCCTTCGCAATGCGTTTAGGTGCTGCATTTCAAAAAATAAACTTCCTTCGCGATATGAAGGATGACTTCAACGGCTTGGGACGTGCCTATTTCCCGGGACTTGACTTCAATCGATTTGATGAAGAAATGAAACGACGAATTGAAGACGAAATTGAAGAGGATTTTGATGTGGCGTACAAAGGAATACTCATGTTGCCGAAGGATGCTCGATTGGGCGTTCTTATTGCGTACGTTTACTACCGTCGATTATTCTCTAAAATTCGCTCCATTCCAAGTCATCGCATCATGGAAGAACGAATTCGAATTCCCAATCACAGTAAATACGCCATGTTGATGTCGTGTTATATTAAGAACAACCTCAATCTTATCTAAGCACTGTATCAGATGGAGAGGGTAGAGGTAATTATGGTGGATACGCATGACAACGATTTGGGTGTCATGGAGAAAATGGAGGCCCATGAAAAGGGCGTTCTTCATAGGGCTTTCTCGATTTTCATTTTTAATAGCAACGGTGAAATGTTGTTGCAACGAAGAGCACTATCCAAATATCATAGTCC
>JBKCGW010000062.1:0-1080 GCA_046303175.1 Flavobacteriales bacterium | reverse complement strand
TGAGCAACTTATTCTTCACTGACATCGATGCTACACAAGACATCAACAACGTGACTGCTGCAGGTGTTACGTTCGAGAACATCCAGTTCAACGTTCCTGCTGATAGCTTGCAGAACCACGTAAACGGAGCAATACCAGCAGGTGTAACCACCGGAACAACTCCACAAGCTACCATCAGCTCTTTGGGTTGGACATGGACTGCACAAAGCGGCGCCATGAGCGGACTATAAGCTCCACAAGCCTCAAGCTACTATTTACGATTTAAGTTCATAAACTCAATCGAACAGACATTCCCGAAAGAGGATGTCTGTTCGTCATTTTAAAAAGACCATGTCAACACGCCATTTCCTTCTCCTGTATTTTCTTATTGTTAGCCCTGTATTAATGGCTCAAAAAGGAACCCTCCGAGGTTCCGTTAGTGATCGCGAAACGAACGAAACTTTAATTGGTGCATTTGTAACCGTAGAGGGAACAACTACCGGGACCGTAACCGATCTCGATGGTAATTTCTCACTTGATTTGCCAGCCGGAACCTATGCTATCAACGTATCGTATGTTTCTTACGCTGCAGTAATTATCGAGAACGTAATCATCAAAAGTGGCGATGTTACTACGCTGGAACAAGTGCTCCTCAGTCAGAAAGGTGCTGACCTGAAAGAGATCGTGATTTCAGCAGAAGCGATACGTACTTCGGAATTGTCGCTGATGAATATGAAAAAAAATTCTGATGCTCTTCTCGATGGTATCTCATCCGCACAATTCAAAAAAGTAGGCGATGCAACCGCAGTAGAAGCTGCCAAGCGCGTTACAGGCGTTTCGGTTGAAGATGGTAAATATGTTTATGTGCGCGGGCTTGGTGACCGCTACACAAAGACAACGCTCAACCAAACTGAAATACCGGGACTCGACCCTGACCGTAACAGTTTGCAGATGGATATCTTCCCAACGAACCTCATCGACAACATCGTGGTGGCCAAAAACTTTACGGCCGATCAACCGGCGGACTTTACCGGCGGACTCATGAACGTCGAAACGAAATCATTTCCGGAAAAGAAAATCTTCAATGTAGGTGTTTCTACA
>JBKCGW010000061.1:0-1553 GCA_046303175.1 Flavobacteriales bacterium | reverse complement strand
ATGATTCCATGCACGGTGATAGAGGCTGGTCCATGTGTGGTTACACAAATCAAGACCAAAGACGGTAAGGATGGGTATGATGCAGTTCAGATTGGCTATCAAGACAAGAAGGACAAGCACACCACCAAAGCCATGCAAGGCCACTTCAAGAAGGCCAGTGTAACACCAAAGCGTTACATCGCAGAGTTCCACGATTTCGAAGGTGAAATCGCATTGGGCTCAACCATCACAGTTGACTCAATTTTCGCTGAAGGTGAAAACGTTGACGTGATTGGTACAACAAAAGGTAAAGGTTTCCAAGGCGTTGTGAAGCGTCACGGTTTCGGCGGGGTGGGCGAGAGCACACACGGTCAGCACAACCGTCTTCGCGCTCCGGGTTCTATGGGAGCTTCTTCTGATCCATCACGTGTATTCCCCGGTAAGCGCTTGGGTGGACGTGACGGAGGCGCTCAGCGCACTGTATCTAACCTCGAAGTGGTAAAGATTCTTCCTGAAGAAAATCTGATCCTCGTGAAAGGTGCTGTTCCCGGATTCAATGGTTCAACCGTATATATCGTAAAGTAACATGAAACTCGAAGTACTCAATACCTCAGGCCAGAAGACTGGCAAGTCGGTTACGCTCGATGCATCGGTATTTGCCATCGAACCTAACGACCACGCGATTTACCTCGACGTGAAGCGTTACCTCGCTGCTCAGCGTACAGGTACGCACAAATCAAAGCACCGCGGTGAAATTCACGGTTCAACCCGCAAGCTGCACAAGCAAAAGGGTACCGGTGGTTCACGTAAAGGCTCAATCAAGAACCCGTTGTTCCGTCAGGGTGGTACCATCTTCGGTCCACAGCCACGTAGCTACGATATCAAAGTAAACAAGAGCACTCAGCGTTTGGCTCGTAAGTCTGCCTTCTCTTACAAGGCGAAGGAGAATAGCATTTTGGTACTCGATACCATCAGCATGGACAAGCCACAAACGAAGGAGTTTGCAAGTTTGTTGAAGAACTTGAGCCTCAACGGAAAGAAGACTTTGGTACTTATTCCGGAAAGAAATGACAACGTATTTCTTTCATCACGCAACATTGAAAAAACCAACGTACAGATTGCAAGCTTGGTGAACACCTACGATATCATGAACAGCCACAACGTTGTTTTTGTAGGAAACGCACACGAAGTAGTAACTGAACTCCTAAAGAAATAATAACACATGAAACAGATCCTCCTCCGACCTCTGGTCACCGAGAAAATGTCTGCTATCACCGATAAGCAGGGCAAGTATGGTTTCATCGTGAATCGCGATGCCAACAAGATTGAAATCAAGCAGGCTGTCGAGAAGAATTACGGAGTAACTGTATTGAAAGTAAACACCATCAACGTAGACGGTAAGCGCAAGTTCCGTTACACAGCGAAGGGCATCCTTGAAGGACGTTCACAGTCTTACAAGAAGGCCATCATTAAGCTGCAAGCTGGTGAGACAATTGATTTTTACGCCAACGTATAATATACTGACGAAAAATGGGTATTAAAAAATTAAATCCGGTTACCGCAGGTACAAGGCA
>JBKCGW010000060.1:0-1991 GCA_046303175.1 Flavobacteriales bacterium | reverse complement strand
TTATGGACTGCTGCATGGCGGTGCAAGCGCTGCATTGGCAGAAACACTGGGAAGCTATGGTTCACACCTCTTGGCGCAAGAGACAGGGGGAATAGCAGTCGGTGTTGAACTCAACATCAACCATGTGAAATCCAAACGCAGCGGAACCGTGACGGGAATTGCAAAAATTCTTCATCAGGGACGCTCCATTCACATTTGGAACATCGATATCATAGATGAAGAAAAACAACTCATCGCATCGAGCCGCTTAACCGTGATGGTGAAAGAGAAAAAAGCATGAGTATCGATGCCGCCATATGCAAGAACGAATATTTCGCAATCATTGTTCTACCTAGTCAATTCGATGCACATCGCTCCGCTATTTCATTCAATCTAGTGGATGGAGAGATGATGAATGCAGCGAAAAGCATTGTGCTTGATCTTGCCCCATTTGCTCCCTATTCCGGCAACGCACCCCAAGCGGAAACGAAACGTAAAGAACATTCACAAACACTTCAAGCTGCCTTGGCAGCTATTGATGGAGGCTCGCTTGAAAAGGTAGTCATCAGCTGTATCAAACATGCCCCACGCAGCCATCAATCGCTCGACGCCATTTTCGATAAACTGAAGGAACAATACACGGGCGCTATGGTCTATGTGCTTCACCATCCTGACTATGGAACGTGGATGGGAGCCACTCCGGAGTTGCTGCTGCACAAAAAGGATCATTCCTTTCACACCGTGAGTTTAGCAGGCACACAACCGTATGCAGAAAATCGCGAGATGATTTGGAACGATAAGTTGAAGCGTGAGCAATCGCTGGTAACCGATTTTATTCTTCAAAACATCGCACATATTGGTGCAAACGTCTTCGGTGCCGATGGTCCATTCACTGCACAAGCAGGCCCCCTAGCTCATCTCAAGACAGACATACATTTCACAAGTGCGGCATCCTCGCATGAAATAATTTATCAACTGCAGCCAACACCGGCCGTGTGCGGCTTACCACGTGAGAACGCCATGCGTTTCATTCAAAACAACTCCACTTTCGCACGCAGACTATATGCCGGTAGAATTGGATTACGCTACAACAACGGAGATGAAATCCACTTTGTGAATTTGCGCTGTATGCAGGTGTTTGACGACCATTTCGAATTGCATGTTGGTGGCGGAATTGTTTCAGGCTCCATCGTGGATGACGAGTGGCACGAAACCGAGATTAAAGCAAACGTGCTCCGCAACCTATTGCAATAAAAAAGCCCCGCATACTTGCGAGGCCTTTTCAATTTTATGGTTCGTATTACTTGACGATAAGAGTAACCCCGCCCAAACCGAGGACTTCCATGCGATACATTCCTGCTGACCACTTGGAAAGATCCAATTGCTGAGGACCGGTTGCAGATGCATCAGAATGCATTAACTCGCCGGTTGCATTGTAGATGTGAACACCACGGAATCCATTTGGTATTGTGAAGTTCACCACAGCGCTCGACGGATTCGGATAAACCTGCATCAAGTCGAAGGCAGATTCCTCAACGTTTTCGATAACATAGGCTATCACATTGCTGAGAGAAGTACAACCAAATTCATTGGTAGTTAAAACTGATATGTCCGCAGAACCCATTGGAACAAATTCCTGGAAATTCCATCCCAGCGAATTACCATTGATCAACCAATCCCATGAAATACCATCAGGAGCAACCAGGACACCATTGTTATTCACGAGCAAGCTTCCGGGCATGGGCCAAACCTCCACATTGAGTGTGTCGAATTCGTTACAGAACGGATTCGTGCGATTCAACACGATGCTGTAATTGCCGGGTTCAGTTGCCGGAAAATTGTATACCATTTCATTTCCGACTACTCCACCGTCAATGGTCCAGGTGTATGTTTCTGTGTAATCCAACTCAGGGAAAACATTCAGCATAACGGGTTGTTCTTCGCACGCTGCGTTCACTCCATTCGGATCCGGAATCAAATCGCACGAGAAAATGGTGTGTGAATAGGTATTG
>JBKCGW010000059.1:0-1855 GCA_046303175.1 Flavobacteriales bacterium | reverse complement strand
GGTGTGGCTTAGCGAACAGCGGGAAACGGGCAAGACACTCGTGCAGCAACATTACCGCCGCAACGTGCAGCGCGAGGTAAAGCGTGCCGATAAGAGCTACGGTATGCGCCGGCTTTACAACTTGCGCGGCTCGCGCGGCGAGGAGCGCAACAGTTTGCGTCAAATCGTGCAATCCGACCCGGAGTTGTTCCTTTCGTTGTTTCCCGTCGCCATGTGTACCCCTGAGGTAGCTGCTATTTTATTCCGCGGTGCACGCTCGCTTTTTGATTTAGTCATTTTTGACGAGGCTAGTCAAATACGCGTAGAGGACGCATTCACAGGATTGCTGAAAGGTAAAACGGTGGTTATTGCCGGCGACCGTCATCAAATGCCTCCATCCAATTGGTTTGAATCGGACGGCGATGACAGAATCAGCGTGGAGCCATCTGATAACGTGATTGAATCGCTATCGGAGCAGGCGCTGCACGCCGAGAGCATTCTAGATTTCGCCATACACCATCCGTTGTTTGGTGATACCTATCTGACCTACCATTATCGATCGGAGCATGCCGATTTGATTGCATTTTCCAACGCAGCCTTCTACGGAAATCTCAAGCCGATGACCATCAATCGGTCGTTGCAGCCATTTGGATTTCATGCGGTTGGAGGGGTGTATGGCCAGCAGACCAACGAGCAGGAAGCATCGGCCGTTGTTCAATGGATATGCAGTATGCAGCCCGATGAGCATGGTGATTTTCCTTCTATAGGTGTTGTGACCCTCAACTTGAAGCAGCGCGATTTGATATTGAAATTGCTGGCACGTGAACGACGAAATCACAACGAGATCAATGTGCGAGTAGCTAAGTTGGAAGAAGCCGGCCTTTTCGTGCGCAATTTGGAAAACATCCAAGGAGATGAGCGCGACATCATTGCGCTGTCGACCACCTTTGGCGTAAATGCAGAAGGATCCTTCAACCGACAATTCGGCAAACTGGGCACGCGCGCAGGGTATCGTTTACTCAATGTGCTCATCACGCGAGCGCGGTTGAGCATTCAGGTCTTTACCTCATTCCCCGAGCACGCACTGCATGATTATGCTCATTTGCTGATGGAGAAGCGAGGCAACTGGGGCAGTGGACTCATCTTCGCTTACATCGAGTTTGTGCGTCAGCATGCTGCGGGACAAGGCTGTTCCGAAAGTGTATTGTCATTGTTAGCCTCCTTGCGTGAAGATCTCGGATCGGAGGAGGCTCAACGGTTTGATGTTACACGCGGTAGGTTAGTAGCCTTGCTCTTGAGCAACTCCCTTCCTGATGGTGATTTTGCCATTGGAACAACATTGGCCGGTATAACGGTAGATGCGCACAATCATGTTTCGAGCTATCACTTGCATTTGGGTGCAGGCATAGCCGACGAGGATGATTTGGTAAATGCGATTCATCGATTACATTATCTCGAGAAGGCAGGAATTGATGTGCTGGAATTGGAATTGTAAGCGTGAAATAGGAGAGGGGGAGTTGAATAGAGTATTCTTGGCGCTATTGGAATTTAATCCAGGTTGTATTATATTCATGGTTCTGGTGAATACAATACTTCTGAAATCGCACTTAAAAATTATATAATGGTAAACAACGATATACCTATTCTTATTGAGCAGACAGAGCCAACCGATAACTCCGAGCGCATTCTTATTCGCTACATGGCAGAATCAGATTTGGATGTAGTGACCGACCTATGGATGAAGCTTATCGAAGAGCATGCGGCAAACGATCCTTTGTACTTTGCTTCGTTTCGCAACAACAGGAATAGGAAACGCCGACATCTCGAGATTATCTTGCGCGATAGCTTTGAGCAAGCATGGGTGGCTGTGCATCAC
>JBKCGW010000058.1:0-1540 GCA_046303175.1 Flavobacteriales bacterium | reverse complement strand
TTGCAACATGGATACGCGCCTTTCATCGCAACTCGAAGAAGCTCTTGCCTTGCTCAACGCAGGCAAGCTCGTAGCCATACCCACCGAAACCGTTTACGGCTTGGCGGCCAATGCACTCAATGCCGATGCTGTCATCCACATTTTCGAAACGAAAAACCGTCCGCACTTCGATCCGCTCATTGTGCACGTGGCCGATATTGAACAGGTGAATGAAGTGGCTTCACACGTTCCTGCTCACGCACGCACGCTCATGGAAGCCTTGTGGCCGGGGCCGCTCACCATCGTGCTGCGCAAGCACGAGCGCGTGCCGCACATTGTTACCAGCGGACTCGATACCGTGGGCGTTCGCATGCCCAACCATCCGCTTACACTCAAGCTGCTTCGTTCATTGGACTTCCCATTGGCTGCACCCAGCGCGAATCCGTTTGGTTACATCTCCCCTACTTCAGCACTGCACGTGGCCGAGCAACTAGGCGATCGCATCCCTTATATTCTCGATGGCGGTGAATGCATCGTGGGAGTAGAATCGACTATCATCGATTGCAGCGGCGACACGCCAACGATTCTGCGCCTAGGGGGAACATCGGTAGAGACCATCGAAGAAATCATTGGGCCGGTGCACGTCAATGCCATCAGCACGAGTTCACCGCAAGCTCCCGGTATGCTGCACTCGCACTATGCTCCTCGCAAACCGATGCTGGTGGGCAATATCCACGAACTATTGCACGATCAAGGCAGCAACGTGAGCATACTTAGCTTCAAAGACAGTTTTCACAACTACCGCAACATTCGACTTTCGGAGACAGGCGACCTGCATGAAGCTGCGCGCAACCTCTTTGCCGCTATGCGCAAGCTCGATGCCGACCATCACGAATTAATTATTGCGGAGTTTGTTCCCGATTATGGATTGGGGCGCGCCATCAACGATCGCTTAAAGCGCGCTGCAGCGAAGGAATAGGGTTATCGGATAACGACAATATGCCCTCTTCGTTCGAAGCCATTTCCCCGGGTGGTTCTGCATACCAATAGGAAATTATAGATTCCGTTGGGAACATAATATTCGCCCGTCAACGTATCGCCTATCCAAGGTACAGATGGGTCGTTCGAATGGAATAGCACATTGCCCCACTTGTCAAAGATTTTCACATCGTAAACAGATACATTCGACACGCCCGGCCAATACTGGTCGTTGATACCATCGCCGTTGGGAGTGAAAGAGGTGGGCATAAATACCGCCACCGAGCAATCTTCAAACACGACATACAGTGAGTCGGTGCTTACTCCGCATTCATTGCCTACTTCAATGGCGAGATCAATACTTTCACTCAACATCAGTGTTTCGGTAGTATCGCCTGTCGACCAAGTATAATAATCGACAAACTCACCTTGCGCTGTCAGCTCGTACGTGTTGCCATCACAATAAACAGGATCTTCACCCAGTGTCACAAAAGGCAAAGGCAACTGCTCCACGCGAACAGAGTCGACCACCAGGCAAGGGCCTTGCGTAACCTCAATACCATAAACACCGGGTAACGTCACT
>JBKCGW010000057.1:0-2216 GCA_046303175.1 Flavobacteriales bacterium | reverse complement strand
GATCCTTGCAGGGGACTATGCATCACTGGTGGACTACCACAAGTTGCACGCATCGGCAAAACTGGCCATCCCTACCCCCGACCATTACTACCCACTACTCTATAGCTTGGGGTTGCAAGAGCAAAAAGACACTCCCTCATTTTTCAACGACCGTGCTGTGGCCGGTTCACTTACCATGACCAGTGTATTGCTGAGCTGAGTCCTTTGAAGCAGGTGGGCGAAGTCGAGACTGTTGATAACTCAGCCATTTTTCCTCATTTCATCAACAATGCATTGTGAGGGTGCTTTCGTCAGATACTTTTGAGCGTTGAGCCTTTCCGAAGGTTTGACTTTGAACATTAACGCAGGGTTAACACCCCCCAACCTATTCAAGATTTATGATTACCAGAATCATCGGTATTAATACCGCAACCTATGTGAACGCAGAAATGCGACTCGATGACTGCGACTCTTTGCAGCTCGTAGGTCCCAACAACGTAGGTAAATCAACGCTCATCTACACGCTCAATTTCCTGTTTGTCGTGGACGGCTCCAAGATGAGCTTCTCCGGACAGCGTAAGGGCGACAAGGAAACCATACATCACTACTTCCCAACTCACAATCAGAGTTACATCCTGTTTGAAGTGCACAAGAACAGTCCATACTGCATCTTGGTAAAGCGCGACAGCGAAGGAGAACTCGAGTATTACCGTTTCAACGGAGAGTACAATCAGGACTACTTCTTCAAGCGCGATGGCCAATCGCAGCGCATCCGCCGTTGGGATGAAGTGCAGGATTTAATGACCACCGAAGGCATTGAACTCTACCTCTTCAAGAGCAAGAGCGAAGTGTTCAACACGGTGTACCAACGTGGCCGCCGCAACGATGCGGTTGTTTGGTTGGAGGAAAGCGTTCGTACAGACGGATTGAGCAACAACTTCTCGAAGATCTATCGCTATCTCATCAACTCGAAGTTGATCACCAACAAGTCGCTTAAGGAGTCGCTCATCATTGCCGATAACCGCGAGCATGAAGGAATCAACTTCTCACAGAAGAACAAGAAGGACATCACCGATTTGCTGCGTATCAACGACGAAATCCGTGTGATTAAGAATATTCAGAAAGACTTTGAAGAGTTCCGTGAGGTTGTCAATTTATTCAAGGCGAAATCACGCATCGTAAGTGACCTTGTATTTGCCTTCGATAAGCAATACAATGGCACCATCAAAGAACTCGACAGTTCACGTCTGGAGAAGGAGAAGACCTTCCAGAGCACCTTGGTGATTGTAAACGAGAAGTTGAAACCACGCCAGGAAGAGCTCAACCGCGAAATCGGTAAGAAGGAAACAGAAGTGGAGATGAAGGAAAAAGAATTCATCGCACTCCAAACACGTCTCGACCTCATTGCCAGCTACGAAACCAAGAAGTTTTTGGATGAGTCATTGGTGAATCTTGATCAGAAGCGTCGCGACATCGAAGTACGCATCACCATGGTCGAGAACCAACAGCTCGACTCTAAGAACATAGAAAATAAACTTTCCAAGTTTGACTCCGAGTGCGCGCGCCTCGAAGCTCAAATCAAGAACTACGATAACCAGCTCATTCAAAAGATTGCAGGCAATGAAGATACCCGCAAGATTTTGAATACAATCTTCTCGTCTGAGTTTGCGGCCATGCCTGATAAACTCGTGAAAAAGAAGGTAACCAAGGCCGGTACTACCATGAAAATTTTCGATGGTGAAATCGACTTGCCAAAGAAGATGGAGCTCCGCGACATTCCTTCCGTTAAAATGCTGAAGGATGAGTTGAAAGAAGTGCAGAAGGAAAAGGTAGAGCTGGAAAAATTGTGGGCTGTTGCTTTGCACATTGACAAGACTCGCAAAGAGCTGGATAAAGTGCTCAGCGACATTGAAGCTGTGAAAGAGAAATTGCGCGCTATTGCTGAAAAGCCAAAGCTCGAGAAGGCTAGCGGCGAATTGGGAACTGAACTGCGTAACCTCAAGAGCGAGAAAGAAAAGTTTGAAGACGAACTCTCGAAGCTCAAGAAAGATATTGCGGAAAAATCGTTGCTGTTGGACACCCTGCGCGAAGACACTCGCAAGTCGGAAGACCGATTGATTCAGTTGCGCGCAAGAAAGCAAGAAATAGAAGCCTTTGGCGTCACCCCTACTCCATTCGAAACTACCGATTCACTCGACGATATTTTCGCCAAGTTCGAGCATGCCAATGCCGACCGT
>JBKCGW010000056.1:0-1349 GCA_046303175.1 Flavobacteriales bacterium | reverse complement strand
TCCAACAACGGCTGAACTCAACATTCTCGACATGACAGGGAAAGTAGTTTACACCTCACAAGAAAATTTGAACGGCGGTTTGAACTTGATTGCCATTGAAGAGCAATTAAGCGCCGGTGTTTACACAGTAGAAATAAGCAGTGGAGACTCAGCTCAAAGCACACGTCTCGTTATTCGCTAGAAATAAAATTGCTATTCATAAAAACCGCCTTCCGATTGGGGGCGGTTTTTTTGTTTGCGTTCGTTCGTAGAAACGTGGACCATTAAAAAGGAAAGGATTTTTTCGTTAGCCGGACGCATGGCAATGCGTCCTTACCGCCAATGAGTCAGGGGCCATCCATTCGCCACTCGCCATTCGCCACTCAATCATGATGATAGCTTTCGCCCTTCAAAATGGTATGCGCGCGATAGAGCTGCTCCACCAATAACAAGCGAATCATCTCGTGAGAATAGGTCATTTTGGAAAACGATATCTTGCCATTGGCACGTGCATACATCGCACCTGAAAATCCGAAAGCGCCACCAATTATCAAGACCAACTGTTTGGTTCCGCTGTTCATTCGTCGCTGAAGCATTTCTGCAAAGCCACGCGATGAAAAATGATCTCCATTTTCATCCAACAACAGCACATTATCATCGGGCTTCAAATGCTTCAGGAAATTTTCTCCTTCCTTTTCCTTCAGTGCTTGCGGTGAAAGTCCTTTGGCAGGAACATCCGGAAGTTCTTTGTATTCAACCTTCGCGTAGTGCTTCAAGCGATCTTGATATACAGCAATGCCTTCGCGCAGATAAGCTGCACCTGTCTTACCCAATGTGAGAATAATAATCTTCAAACGAAATCAGGATTTCATCATTCACGCTGATCATCCTTCGAATCGCGGACATCTTGTCGGCGCAACGGATTCAGACCATAGTCGCGAAAAAGCTTGCGTTGCTTGTAGACGTCGCACGCTGTGAAAATTGCAGCACGCAATGACGACTCATCAGCCACACCCTGGCCGGCAATATCGAAGCATGTTCCATGATCGGGTGATGTGCGTACCACAGGCAATCCTGAAGTAAAGTTCACTCCGTTGTCGAATGCCAATGCTTTGAACGGCGCAAGACCTTGATCGTGATACATAGCCAGCACAGCGTCAAAACGCTTGTATCCGCCGCTTCCGAAAAATCCGTCTGCACCATACGGGCCGTACACCATCAATCCCTTGTCTACCGCTTCGCGAATAGTCGGAAGAATGATTTCCTTTTCCTCGGTGCCCAACAAACCATTATCACCTGCATGCGGGTTGAGTCCCAACACTGCGATGCGAGGGCGATTCACGCCAAAATCCTTCACCAAGCTTTCATTC
>JBKCGW010000055.1:0-1938 GCA_046303175.1 Flavobacteriales bacterium | reverse complement strand
TGATTTGTTTTGTGAGAATGCTTCTTGTGCGGGCTGCACCAATCCCCCGGCAGCGAACTACAATCCACAAGCTGAAATAGAGGATGGGTCTTGCTATTACGGTTCTCCGAATCTCATGTTTACGGAGTTCTGTTATGGAGCCTCACAGAATTTGCCGGCAAATCATCCGCAGCATTTCCTAGAGATATACAACCCTGAGTTTTATGATGTCGACATCAGCAACTGGGTGTTGCAATATGGAATGAGTACTACGTTTCCGGCAGGAACAGTTATAGGCGCGCAAGATTATTTGATTGTTACAACTCCTAATC
This sequence comes from Flavobacteriales bacterium, assembly GCA_046303175.1. Taxonomy (GTDB): domain Bacteria; phylum Bacteroidota; class Bacteroidia; order Flavobacteriales_D; family Sanyastnellaceae; genus JAIBBG01. The sequence goes on along the minus strand of JBKCGW010000055.1, from coordinate 1,627 downwards.
AGTCAACCTACACACCAGATTATAATCGTGTGCTTTTGAATGCAAATGATCAGCTGTCGTCGCTCGACAGTTTAGCACTTCTCAACAATGCAGGAGTGTTGGTTGATTACATTCGCTGGACATGGAATGCGACCGACTGGCCAACGACAGCCTTTAGCGTGTTTGCTTCGGTATGTCTAAGCGATCCGACGTTGGACAATAGCAATGGCGCGAATTGGTGCCATTCTGCAGAATATTATGGTTCGCCCGGTTCAGACAATACTTGCCGGGTATTGGGGTGCAATAATCCGATTGCTTGTAACTATCAGCCCGAGTCCAACTATGATAACGGCAGTTGCATTTTCTGCACGTGCGGATACGAGTGCGGTTGCATGAATGCAGAGGCCCTCAACTACAATCCCGATGCATTGTGGCACGGTGAACCGTGTGATTTTGTCAATTATGATGTTCTCATTAACGAGGTGAAAAGCGGCAACAGTGCCAACAATTTTGTGGAGCTGTATAACAAGGTTGATGAGACGGTAGACATCAGCGGTTATCGATTGCGTGATGTCAATTGTTGCAATTATGGTTACGACTTTTATTTTCCTTCGGGAACCAGCATTGAACCTGGGGAGTACATCGTAGTGCATGGTGCAACGACTCAATATGACAACCAAGGGTATCAGTCTTTCACTTGGACGGGCACCGGTAATATGACGAATGGTACCATCAGCGCCAAGTTGTATGAACAGCATGGTGAGATGATTGATTCGGTAGCTACTAGTTCGGCCAATGGTAACGTTTGGCCTTATACCACCACCGGTTCGCGCGAATTAATAAACCCAAATGCGAACAATGCCCTGGGTGCAAATTGGTGTGTGTTCAATGCCGGCACACCCGGAGCGCAAAACAGTTGTTACGCTGCAGTAATTACAGGGTGTCAAGATCCGAATGGATACAACTACGAACCCGCTGCTGCGGTTGCCGGAATATGCGATTATCCGGATGGTGGCGTTTATTGTTCAACGGCGACGCCTGTTGTGTGTAATCATCTCTACGAGGGCGAGCTTAACCAGAGTAGTAGTGGCAATGATCCCGTCAACGCCGGTTTTACCTTCTGCGGATTTGAAGCGAATCGCAGTGCCGACTGGTATCGATTTGAGGCATTGGAAGATGCGCAGACACATATCGACTTGTGTTTTCCCGAAACAGAACTTCCTATTGTGATACAGGTATTCATTGGAGAGTGCGGCGAGCTGTATTGTTATGCCAGCAGCAATAATTCCGTGTGCGATACGGCAGGTGTTGCAGGACTTGATTTCTATGTGCAGGAAGGAGAGGACTATTTTATTCGTATTTCCGCGGGACCTGGATATGATTACGGAAGTTATCGCATGAACTTGACGTGCGATTTGATGGAGACAGGTTGTCTCGATCAAACGGCGTGTAATTATGATCCCCAGGCTTCGGGTTTTATGGGCTGTGAGTACTTGAGCTGCAGAGCGTGCACCGATCCTACTGCCCTCAACTTCGATAATGCAGCTACCATTGATGATGGATCTTGCTATTACACGATACCCCGAGTAGTCATCAACGAGCTGAATAAAAACAGCACGTATCAATTCCTGGAACTCTATAACATGGA
>JBKCGW010000054.1:0-4138 GCA_046303175.1 Flavobacteriales bacterium | reverse complement strand
ATCATGGATGCCGACAAAGAAGGTTTTCTGCGCAGCAATCGATCACTCACACAAACGGCCGGACGTGCTGCTCGTAATGTCAACGGACGTGTTATTATGTATGCAGACTCCATCACCGAGAGTATGCAGCAAACGATTGATGAAACAGGTCGCCGTCGAGAAAAGCAGATTGCCTATAACCTGGAACATGGCATCACACCCACGCAGGTGAAGAAGGGTAAGTCGACCATTTTCGAGCAGAGCGGAGTCATTGGGCAGCGGAAGGGAGTTTACAATGAAGAAGAACATCAGATTGGCGCTGCAGCAGATCCGGTATTGAGTTATCTGAACGAAGAGCAACTGAAGAAGGCCATCGAGCAAACCACCCGCAAGATGGAGAAGGCCGCCCGCGATATGGACTTCATGGAAGCGGCTCGACTGCGTGATGAGATGCTGGCGATGAAGAAAATGCTAGGCTGATATGGGTACTGGGTACTGGAGAACGAAAGGTCGTTCTTTTTCTCCATTCTCCATTGCACACTCCCCAGTCCCCTGTCTTCAGTCCCCAATTCGTGAACTCTTAACCTGCATCAATGTTTTAACCTCCAACGCACAGCCAACTTTGCGTCATCAAAACAATTTAAATCCATTTATGAAAAAACTCATTCTCGCGGCCGCTGTATTGGCCACTTTCTCTTTCACAGCTATCGAAGTAACCAACTGGGGCATTGATGCTTCTCACTCACGTTTGGGCTTCACCCTCAATCACCAAGGCATTTCTGAAATGCAGGGAGAATTCAAAAAGGTGGAAGTACAGGTTTCTGCATCAGCAGCTGATTTCTCTGACGCTAAAATCGAATTGACCGCTCAGGCCAACAGTATCTATACCGGTTCAGAAGGCCGCGATGGTCACTTGCAAACTCCTGATTTTTTGGATGCAGCGCAGTTCCCAACCATTACCTTCAAGAGCACCTCGATGAAGAAAGTAGGCGAGAAGGACTACGTTATCAAAGGCGACCTTACCATGCGCGGGGTAACCAAGCCTGTGGAATTGAAGGCTCGTCACAATGCGACCATTCAAACCAAGCAAGGTGTTGACGTAGCAGGTTTCAAAGTAACCGGTACCATCAAGCGCACTGACTTCGGTGTGGGCAAAGATTTCCCTTCAGCTGTAGCTTCTGATGAGATGCAGGTGAACGCTGATATCGAGATCTCTAGGAAATAGGATTACAGGATTGTAGGATTGTAGGGGGGCGCTATAGACTCATTCTCATTCTCATTCTGTTTCTCATTTTAGAATCATTATCCGAATCATAATCAGTCCTTGGCTCCCTATTATCCTTCAATCCTATTATCCTACAATCCTATCTATCTTCGCCCCATGGAAATGACAACCACCCTCAAAAACACCGCGCTCACGCAAGTGCACGAGCGTCTTGGAGCCAAAATGGTTCCTTTTGCCGGATACAACATGCCGGTGCAGTATTCAGGTCTCATTGAAGAACACACCACCGTGCGCAACGCTGTCGGTGTGTTTGATGTGAGCCACATGGGTGAGTTTTGGGTGAAAGGCAAGGGTGCGTTGGATTTGATTCAGCGAGTAACCACCAACGATGCTTCCAAGTTATTTGACGGTAAAGTGCAGTATTCCTGCATGCCAAACGGAAAGGGCGGAATCGTGGATGATTTGCTTGTTTACCGTTTCAACGACGAGTTGTATATGCTCGTGGTAAACGCATCGAACATCGATAAAGATTGGAACTGGATCAATAGCCAAAACACGTTCGGTGCTGAACTGGAGAATGTGAGCGAAGGAACTTCATTGCTTGCTGTTCAAGGTCCAAAGGCGCTTGAAGCCATGCAGAAGCTGACCGAAATGCCGTTGGTTGGAATGGAATATTATACATTCCAGCAGGGCACATTTGCCGGTTTCGACAACATCATAGTTTCTACAACAGGCTACACCGGTGCCGGCGGTTGTGAAATTTACTTCCCCAACGAAGTAGCCGAGCAAATGTGGAACGCAGTGATGGAAGCAGGTGCAGAGTTCGGAATCAAGCCCATCGGCTTGGGAGCTCGCGATACACTGCGTCTGGAAATGGGATTCTGCCTGTATGGCAATGACATCGACGATACCACTTCGCCCATCGAAGCGGGATTGGGATGGATCACCAAGTTCACCAAAGACTTCATCGACAGCGAACTCTTCAAGTCGCACAAGGAACAAGGTACTGCCCGCAAGCTGGTTGGGTTTGAACTCATCGACCGTGGAATTCCACGTCACGGATACGAGGTGGTGGATGCCAACATGAACGTGATTGGCGTTGTGACCAGCGGCACGCAAAGTCCTACGTTGAATAAGCCAATTGGAATGGCCTATGTGCCAACCGCACAGAGCAAGCCCGGCTCGGAGATTCTCGTGAACATTCGCGGCAAGGCCATCAAGGGAGTTGTTTCGAAAATCCCTTTTGTGCAGGCCTAAGAACAAAATGAATATTCAAGAAAGGTCAACACGTGTTGGCCTTTTTTTATTTCCATATCCGCCCAAACCAAGCGTATTTCAGCCATTCCTTTAATTGAAGAATCTTGGCCGTTTTGTGCTTTTGAGATGGGTTTTCTCCGGATAATGCCTTCCATACGGCAGCCAAACGGGGTAGATAGGTTGCAACGTTTTCAATGCGATACGCATTCCAACTTCCAAAACCGGCAACGTATTTTTCATAGGCTTTCATGTCTACGTCGTTCAACGAACGAACGGGAAACACCTTCGCTCCTGAGCTGATACTGGTGGGCGAGAGCACGCGCACATACACCGGGGTTGTCGGATGTGCGTATCGAATCTTCCGTCCCGAGTAATAGGCAATCCAATCGCGGCCGTGCTCGCCGTAGAAGAGCGAGTTGATGAAGTTATCTGCAATACCCTTGCCGCGATTAAGGGTGATGGCGTGTTCCTTTTTATGGATGCAGGTGGCCGCTATCCACGGACGCATCTGTTGTGTAGTGCGCCCGGTGGTGAGGTCATGAAACGTATGGAAGCGGTCTGCATAACAGTCGAACTCCAAACGAGAGGCGATCTCTAGTGTGTGAGGGAGTATAATATCGTCGTCGTCGAGCTTAATGATATAATCGGCCCAAGCAATCAAGGCTTTCACATCATCCCGCAAATAGAGTGTACTCAAACTTCCCGGAGCGCTGCAGTCGACCGTTTTAATAACGCCATCCTCGCGTTCTGCTTCTCCCACCCACATTGCTTTCCAATGGTTATAACTCTGCGACTTGAGCGAATGTTCCATCAGCTCCATCAACGCTGCACGTGTCGACGACCGCTTGGCCTCGGGCGTGAGATGGGTGATGAAGAGAAATTTCTTGTCGCTCATACGCTTCATTGATTCTCAGGAAATGGGATTGCCTGATAAGAGTTGATGGACCTTTTTCTTGAAGGCGTCAAAGGCAATCAAATTGAGCTCCTTCGCACGATGCTGTTCAAACCGGCTGAATTCATAGAACTCATTCGGTTCTTGCAAGTGCTCACCGACATTCCATTTTTTCGAAAGAATGCCCACACCCCAATCGGTATCGACGCAGCAGGAATAGATGGATGAATTGCAACGCCATTTCACAAAAGCTTTCCAGGTAGAGCCATTCCAAAAATTGCCTGCGGGCGATAGCCGATAATTGTGCGATTCGCGAGCATGCCATTCGGATGGTGGATTGCAATCGTGCATGACAATAAAACCATCGTCCTTCAGAAAACGCAGCGCATTGCGCACGTCGCGGTCTACCTGCTCTGCCAGGTGCAACCCGTCGATGAATATCACGTCGAATCGGGTAGATGCATCGAGAACCTCGCCGCGCTCGAGTTTCGTGAAAAAGTCATCGCTGGTGAAAGGGAAGTCAACCGGATTGGATTCGAACTCAATTCCCGGATCGACGCTGTATTTCTTTCCGGCGACAATCTTGTCGAAGTTTTTACTGGGGTCGCGCACGCCAATTTCCAGGTAGGTAGTAGGTCGGGAAAATTGCGCAAGTAAAAAGTTGATGACCTCGCTTCGTGCCGTTCGTTTGCCGCGCTCATCGTTGCTCAATTGTTGCACCTTGAGGTGGGTTGCATCGTTTTGAATCAGCTTGCCCATGAAATAATAGTGCACGGGTTTGATTC
>JBKCGW010000053.1:0-4118 GCA_046303175.1 Flavobacteriales bacterium | reverse complement strand
CTTTGACAAATTAAGACTTACCAATTAGTTCAGTTACATGCGTAATAAATCGCTCTTATGGATCTTCGTGATCCTTCTCACATTGACAGTAGTATATGTGCTGTCGTTCGGATTTGTAGCCCGCAGCTACGAAAAGAAGATTGGCCAGCTGGTTGAAGATTCGTTAAGCACGGCCGGTGTGTCATACACGGTTGGGGATTCGGCTTACACGGCCCTTTATCGCAAAGTGCTCCGTGACAGCTCAGATGCCTCTGCATTCCCTGTATTTGGTCACAGCTACAACTACTTAAAAGAGCGCGAGCTCAACTTGGGTCTCGACCTCAAGGGTGGTATGAGCGTGGTATTAGAAGTATCGATTCCGGATCTTTTCATTGCCCTGTCAGATAACAATGCGAATCCTGTTTTTCAGAAGTCTATCGCGGATGCGAAAATTGCACAACGCAGTTCTTCAAAGGCTTTCGTAGACCTGTTCTACGACGCATGGAAGCAAAACAACACCTCCGGCTTGGAGATGTGGCGCATTTTCGACACCATGGAGAACAAGGGTAAGTTCCCTGCGAAGTCTAGCGATGATGATGTTGTCGAGATTTTGCGCAAAGAAGCAGATGATGCACTCAACAACACGGAGAACATTATCAAGAAGCGTATCGAGCCATTCGGTGTAACGCAAGCCAACGTGCAGCGTCAGTCGTTGACAGGTCGTATCGTAGTTGAACTTCCCGGCGTTGACGATCGTGAGCGTGTGCGCAAAACCTTGAAAGCTACTGCAAACCTGGAGTTTTGGGATACTTACCGTACCGACGAGGTATTCATGAAGATGTACGAACTCTATGGTACTATCGGAAAGAAAGTAGCTCCTGAATTGTATTCACAAGACCCTGATCGCGCTCGCAAAGACTCGTTGATGATGGTTGCTTTGAAGGACACTTCACTCACCGCTATCCAACAAGATTCTATCCGCACAGCGTACCGCGATACTACGGTTCGTCCTGATAGCTTGTTGACCGAAACAGAATTGAACCGAAAGTATCCATTGCGCAAAATGCAAATCAATCCGCAGGCAGGTTCTGCAGTAGTTGCATTTGCAATGGTTAGCGATACCGCAGAAATCAATAAGTACCTCAACATGGATGTAGCCAAGCAGGCTCTTCCACAAGATCTTCGTTTGTTGTGGGGTGCGAAGCCCGAGAAGAATGTGGTTGCACTCTACGGTATTAAGGACAAGAGCATGCGCGGCAAGGCGGAGCTAGATGGTAAGTCAATCGTTGACGCTCGTCAGGACTTCAACATGATTACCGGTGAAGTAGAGGTAAACATGACCATGGATTCGGAAGGTGCTGCTGTTTGGAGAGAAATGACTCGCCGCAATGCTGCCGATAACAAGCGCGCGATCGCCATCGTAATGGACAACCTCGTGTTCTCTGCTCCAAGCGTTAACAGTGAAATTCCAAACGGAAGTTCTGTTATTCAGTTCGGCCGCGCTGCAACCGGTGCTGATCAACCGAAGCTAGAGCAAGAAGCAAAAGACCTTGCAGGCTTGTTGAAGGCGGGTTCATTGCCTGCACCTGCTAAGATTATCGATGAAGTAACCGTAGGTCCATCAGTAGGAGAGGAGAACATTAATGCAGGTATCCTGTCATTCGTGATTGCCTTCGTATTGATTCTCATTTACATGATATTCTACTACGCTTGGGCCGGTTGGGCTGCAAACGTTGCGTTGATCGCCAACTTGTTCTTCATGATTGGAGCATTGGTATCTATGCAGGGCTCACTTACACTTCCAGGTATCGCGGGTATCGTGCTTACCATGGGTATGGCGGTAGATGCGAACGTACTTATCTATGAGCGTGTGAAGGAAGAATTGCGTGCAGGTAAGGGCATCAGTGCTGCGATGAAAGATGGTTTCATCAAGGCGTTGAGTGCGATTATCGATGGTAACGCTACCACCTTGATAACAGGTATTATCTTGTTGCTGGTGGGTACCGGTCCAATCAAAGGATTCGCAACCACCTTGATCATCGGTATCTTCACTACGTTGGTAACGGCTTTGATTATTTCTCGTTTGATTTTGTACCGTCGTTTGGAAAACAAGAAGCCAATCACTTTCTACAGCAACATCACCAAGGATTGGTTTACTAAGGTTAATTACGACTTCGTAGGTAAGCGTAAAATGTTCTATGTTGTTTCGATGGTTATCATGATTGCAGGTGCAGCCTCATGGATGACTCGTGGTTTCAACATGGGTGTAGACTTCTCGGGAGGTACATCAGTTCGTGTTGATTTTACATCGGATGTAAATGTCGATGAACTGCGTGCTAACGTAGGTTCTGTTTTGGTTGAAGAGAATGGCACTGCTGCTTCAGTGGTGGTTCAGAGCATCGGCAATGGAAGCAGAAGTTACAAAGTGACGACCAACTACATGATCAACTCGGAGAACCCGGATGTTGAGAATATGGTAAGCGCCAAGATGTCTGAAGGATTTGAAAAGATGAATAGTGAGTTTACCGTTGGTTCATCCTACAAGGTGGATCCGACTATGAGTGATGACTTCCGTAAGCAAGCTTCATGGGCAACTATTCTCTCGTTGATTTTGGTTGGAGCGTACATCATGCTTCGCTTCCGCAAGTGGGATTTCGCATTGGGTGCTTCGGTTGCTTTGTTGCACGATGCATTGGTGGTAATTGCCGCCTTCACTTTGCTGAATGGTCTTGTTCCTTTCTCATTAGAGGTTAACCAGAACTTCATCGGAGCCATCCTGACGGTAATTGGTTATTCCATCAACGACACCGTGGTTATCTTCGACCGTATTCGCGAATACCTTTCAGGACGTAAGAATGCTCCAATTGAAGGTACCATCAACGATGCGTTGAACAGCACTTTGGGTCGTTCTATCAATACGTCGATGACCGTATTGTTGACCTTGTTGGTAATGTTCATCTTTGGTAGCGATGATATCCGCGGCTTCTGCTTCGCGATGATTATCGGTGTAATTTCAGGGGTGTATTCAACCCTCTTCATTGCATCGCCTATCGTTGTCGATATGCGCAAGTGGGCAAGCAAGAAAGCATAAGAGAAATTTCAATCATATGTAAAGGGCCGCAACAGCGGCCCTTTTTTTATGTGTCTATCTAAATAATGCGTCGAAACGTGAGGTTAATTCTGGGTGCGTTTCGGGTCTTCGATTTGGGTATCGCATGTTCCCAGTGGTTCTGCATGTTGCACATCAGTAGCAACGATGAGTCCAATAATTCGATGTCTATTTTTTGACCTGTCAATCGATTACGTAGCTTGAACATTCGCTTACCGCCAAACGTCGCTGAAGCGATCAGAACGCTATCAATTTCCGGCTCGTTATCACTATGCCAGCCCATACTGTCATTTCCATCCCGGTAGTAATTGGCCAACACGGCATTGAAGGGGAAGTCGGTTGCTTGTTTGATTTCATCTTGCACACGAATCAGTGTCGCGGGCATGGTCTTTTCAGGCCATTGAATGGAGCTGTAGCGATAAGCGGGGCCGAACCAACAGGTGAGTCGAGGTTCTTTGTGCGTTGTGCCAAATACCCGAATGTCGTTTTGCTGCCAAGGCAGTTCCGATTGCAGTTGTTCGAATATGGAGGAAGCGAAGAAGTTGGGATAGAATAAGAGTTGCTCGATTCCGTTGGAATAAATCGTAATTCCGTTCATGAAAATCAACTGCCTTTCTCGTTTGATTCCGGTGTTGGGGGAATTGGTGAGCCAATGTCTTGGACCGGTTTGCGGGGAGTCGGTGCCTCTTCAATGTCAATTTGATCAAGGCGCATCGCATTGGTTTGCTTGCGCACTTCCTGGGCACCTTTCATGATTTCATCTTGCACGTCTTTGGTGGCATTGCGAAACTGGTAAACGGCTTTGCCGAGAGTTTGTGCAAGCGATGGGATTCCCTTCGCTCCGAAGAAGAGAAGGTAGACAAAAAGAATGATTACGATTTCACCTGTGCTCACGGGTGCAAATGTAGCATGGTGTGGGCGATGAGAAGGTACGGTCAGGCAAGTTTTAATTGAGTTTATCTATGTGCACACTGTGCCCTGTGTTTGAAAGAAAATTAAACACACAGTTCACAAAGAAAAAACAAAGGGC
>JBKCGW010000052.1:0-2428 GCA_046303175.1 Flavobacteriales bacterium | reverse complement strand
GACGGGTTGTTGTTCTACGTATTCTATGAATTCGCACTTATTCCGATTTACTTCATGATTCTTTCGTGGAGTGAGCACCCGAACAAATCGAAAATCACATTGAAGTTTTTCATCTACACGCTTTTCGGTAGTTTGTTCATGTTGGTGTCGCTGCTTTACTTGTACAACGTTGCAGGATCATTCAATATGCAGGCGCTGTATGAAGCCGGTCGATCACTCAGTGGCTCGGAACAAGGTTGGGTATTCGCCGGATTCTTCATCGCATTTGCTGTGAAGATTCCCGTGTTTCCTTTCCACTCTTGGCAGCCTTCCACGTACGATGCCGCACCTACGGCAGGCACCATGCTCCTTGCGGGTATCATGTTGAAAATGGCAGCGTATGGAATGGTACGCATCGTTGTGCCCGCTTTGCCTGAGGGCGTTGCTGAATACGGCACATGGGCGCTTGCTCTCTCTGCCATCAGCGTGCTGTATGCTTCGGGCATGGCCATCGCTCAACAGCGCTACAAGCTGTTGATTGCATGGTCTTCGATTGCTCACTTGGGTGTATTGAGCGCCGGTATCCTTTCGGGTAACGCTCAAGGAATTCAGGGTGGAGTAATGGAAATGCTTTCGCACGGTATTCTTTCCGTTGCATTGTTCTTCGTGTACGACATCATTGAATCGCGCATGAATCACGATGAAATGTCGAAGATGGGTGGTATTCGCGAAGTGAACCCGCTCTTTGCATTTCTCTTCTTTGCTATTGTGATGGGTTCGGTTGCTTTGCCGCTCACCAGCGGATTTGTTGGTGAATTCTTGCTGTTGCTTGGATTCTATCAAGTAAGCCCTTGGCTCACCGCGGTTGCCGGACTCACCGTTGTGCTAGGCGCTGTGTATATGTTGCGCGCATTCCAAGTGATGATGTTGGGCGCAGCCAATCCTGCCACCCAATCATTCGCTCCATTAAATTCTCACGAAAAAACAGTACTAATCATTTTAGTAGCGCTTGTGATTGTGCTCGGTGTATATCCCGACCCCATCCTTTCTGTTGCTAACCCCTCTGTTGAATCACTCTTACAAGGCCTTAACCGATGAAAGAAATTTTGATAATCTCCCTTTTGGGTATCGTTGTACTTGCGCTTGATGTGCTGAAAATGCGCAAGCTTGTTTTGCCTGTGACTGTAATCGGTTTGTTAGGACTTATCGGTGTTTCGATTGCCGACTGGGGACTCAACGAGATTCCGTTCGCGCAATATGGCGGCATGCTTCAATTCGATCAAACCGCCCTCTCCTTTACCATCATTTTTGCCTTCATTGCTCTGTTCTGGTTCATACTGGCGGGCGATAGTTACTCGGCAGGATCATCGCAACGCACCGACATTTTCGCCTTGGTACTTTTCAGCCTATGCGGTGCGGTTGTTCTCAGCGCATATACCAACTTGGTGATGCTCTTTTTGGGCGTTGAAATTCTTTCTATCCCGGTGTACGTTCTTGCTGCCAGTGATCGCAAAAACGTACTCAGCAATGAATCGGGTTTCAAGTATTTCTTCCTTGGCTCACTTGCATCGGCTATTCTGTTGTTCGGTATTTCACTTACCTACGGTGCAGTTGGATCGTTCAATCTCGATGCACTGCAGCAGCATCTCTCAGGAGGCACTTACAGTCCGCTCGCACTTGCCGGCGCTGCACTCATGCTGGTTGGATTCTGCTTTAAGATTTCTGTAGCTCCCTTCCATTTGTGGGCTCCCGATGTGTATCAAGGTGCTCCCACTTCGATCACAGCTTACATGGCAACCATCGTCAAAGGTGCTGCCTTTGCAGGAATGTATAAGCTGTTCGGTTCTGCGTTGCTTCCCCTTCCTGAGGCATTCACTGCAGCGCTCGTATTCATGGCGGGTCTTACACTCATCGCATCCAACCTTATGGCTGTGGTGCAGAGCAACACCAAGCGCATGCTTGCTTTCTCCAGTATTTCACATGCCGGTTTCATGCTGGGCTTCGTGCTCGCAGCATCCACCACACCGGTGAAATACCTCATTTTTTACACGCTCACGTATAGCACCGCAAGCTTGATTTCTTTCTTCGTAGTGCAGCAAGTAGCCGCTATCCAACAAAACGACGATACGTTGAACGCATTCAAAGGACTCATCAAACGCAGCCCTGCAATGGCTATCAGCCTAACGGTAGCATTGTTGAGCATGGCGGGTATTCCACCGTTGAGCGGATTTCTTGCGAAATACTACGTCATCAGCAACATGGTTCGCACCGATCACATGGCGTTGGTTATCATCATGATCTTAACTTCTGCCATCGGAGCAGTTTATTACCTGCGTGTAATTGCTGCAGTATTCACACCGATTGAAAACGCCGGAAGAATTATGATCAGCGACCGTATGCGCCGCACCATGGTGGTGTTGAGTGCATTGCTCGTGGTGTTCTTCTTTGC
>JBKCGW010000051.1:0-1367 GCA_046303175.1 Flavobacteriales bacterium | reverse complement strand
ACGTCGAACTGGAGTAACGGATTATACGTGGCACACGTAATGGGCTCAGAGAAGATGGAGAGCGTGGTGTTTGAGGTAGAGCATTAGAAGGGATAAGGGATAAGGGGTAAGGGGTAAGGGATAAGGGGAGTGAGCTCTCTTCACAGATTAACCTTTTCCGATTACCCCTTACCCCTTCTCATCCGATAGTACCACCCACTCGCCAGCCACACCGGTAGCGCATGGGCAACCTTATTGTCGAGGTATGCAATCTTGTTGAGTGAAATGAACGGAGTGTAGGTCTCCATGATGGGTGCCATCACAAAAGCGGGTTCGAACTCAACGAGTTGCAATCCGAACTTTGCACAGTCATTCTTGATTTGTTTGCGCGTGAAGAAATTCACGTGCGGATCGATTTCCTGATTCAATGCATACGGCTCTTTCTTTCCCAGCAGCTTCTTTACCTTTCCGATGAATCCATTCAAGCCCATGCGTCGCATGATGTACATCGGTTGCATTGCCCACTCAAACGGTCCCCAACCATTCGGTATGGTTACCAATATCTGCGCATCGGGTTTCATTCGCTTGCTCAAGTCATCCAGGATGTCGCGATAGCCCGGAATGTGCTCCAGTACTTCCGTGAAAATGATGAAGTCGAAATTCGCAACATCAAAATCACTCAAACGCGAAAATGTAACTCGTACGTTGGGTAATGTGTTGCGCTTATTGACCAAATCAATGTTGGGCTGATACATATCGATGCCTACAACTTCCGAATTGGGGATCATACCCAATGGAATAGTGATGTTACCGGTGCCACAGCCTACATCGAGAATGCGCACAGTATCGTTCACAGACTTTCGCTCATGCTGTATCGTCTTCACCAACCAATTTAATCGCTCCATGTGCACGGGATACGCCGTGTACTCGGTAAGATGATCGAGCTTAAGCCCGTGTTCATGCATCGTCTTCATGGGCATTATCCTTTGCGGAACTTTTTAATCCAACGCACCGCAAACGGCGGCAACACATCGTTGGCGAAGTTTACAATCCCGTTGTAGCGCTTCATTTCACCCGAATCAATTCCTTCGCGCGCAGTGAACGTCGTTGTAATGCGCGTGCGGTTCTCGGGGCTTATCTCATCGGCCGGACGACCGTTGGTGTAGTAGTAGAGTGCAAGACTTCTGCGCGAGCGATCGGGCGGACACGTCAACGCATCGGGGTGTCCGTGCCAGCTGTAATCGGTTGTCGAGAAAATTGCCATGCGGTTGAACAGCGGCGCAATACGCACTGCACACTTGCTCATGTCGCGTTCCCACAACTCGAAATGTCCACCGTATTCTTCTTTCCAATCTTCATTCAAATACACGAGCACGTTGATGCGACGG
>JBKCGW010000050.1:0-7773 GCA_046303175.1 Flavobacteriales bacterium | reverse complement strand
GGCTTCCCCACACAAACCGACCAGGAAACCATCGACTCCTTGGAAATCGTGCGCATGCTTTTCGAGCAAGGATTGCTGCACAGTGCGCACTGGCATCAGTTTGCCATGACCGCGCACAGCCCTGTGGGATTGAACCCGGAGAAGTATGGAGTGATTCGTACAGGCCCCGAATTCAAAGGCTTTGCGAACAATGACTTGTACCATGAAGATCCGCAAGGAGCCAATCATGAGCAGTATAGTGACGGATTGAAGAAGGCGTTATACAACTACATGCACGGACACGGTTTTAACCTCCCGCTGCAGAAGTTCTTTTCGTTCAAAGTTCAGAAGCCGCGAGTGCATCCGCTCACGATTGTGAATGCTATCAAAAACAATTTGCCCGACCCTATTGAAACCCCGGGCTTCTCTTTGACTTGGCAAGGAGTAAGCGTGCGCGAGATTTCACGCACTGCGGACATTGCTGCACTAGCATTCATTTTCCATCGAAGCACTCAGAGAGTCAAGCTTCCAATCGCAATTGCAGATTTCATTACACGTCATTTAGAGCGTATGGACATATACTCGGCCAACAAACTCTCATTAGCCGAAGCACTCGAAAGCTTCGAGACCACATTGCAGCGTGATAAGGAATGGATTGTTCGCCAAGCGTGGTATAACGAACTTCGCCAAAGCATTTGGCTGCTGAAGCTAAACTAATTTCAATGGCTTATTCCACCACCTGAAACGGATCGCTGAATTTCGGATCGGAAATCATGGTATAATCGGTGAGCGTCCGAAGAAATGCGACAATCCCTGCCTTCTCCTCGCCTGTCATATACATTCGAATCGGAATCATTCGACCATCAATAATCTCCTGATCATCGGGAATCGCCGGTCCGAGGTGATTGCCTACAATCGACTGCTGTCTTAGCTCGGGAGACAATTGAGGGTGAGCTTGAATACCGGAGTTATAAAACTCAACCACCTCCTCTAGAGTCTGAAATCTTCCATCGTGCATGTAGGGACCAGTAACAGCAATGTTTCGAAGTGATGGCACTTTGAACTTGCCATTGTTTGGTTGGCCCGTTTCAAAATCCAAACCGGCTACACCAGAGTCATTATAATTGAGGTCCAGACCAATGTTGGACTCTTGTATAAAGTCTGGATTGAACCCATTAAAATTGGGCCCTCCATGGCATTGGGAGCAGAAGAATGTTCTGAAAAATGCTTCTTTACCTTTATTCTCTAAGTCAGTAAAATTCGGAAATGGTTGAAACTGTGGTGCGATGATTTGGCCGGCATCTACGACACTTTTGATACCGTAGTCATATTTCGTACTAACAGAAATAATGGACTTCACGAATTGCCCTAGTGCCAATCCAATTTTATGTGTGGTAACTTCTTCACTACCGAATGCTTCAGCGAATAGTGGAGCATAATAGCTTGCACTTCGAATCCTGTTTTCCATCTCCAGGGTATCAGACAATCCCATCTCCATGTGATTTGCAATGGGCTGAAGCACCATATGATCGAGAATGCGTTCGCGAAGATCCCAGAACAAACCACCTTGCAAACCCGCATTAACGATTTGCTGGGTATTTCGATCCGTCAAATCATTTCTGAAGCCAAAACTGCGGTCTCTGTTATCGCCAAATGCATATTGCTGACGATGGCAACTTCCACAAGAAACTCGATAATTCAAGGATAGGCGTTGGTCATAAAACAAAACTCTGCCCAAGGTGGCTACTTCATTATCTATAATAGAGTCACCAAAAGGACTAAATCCATCTTGCAATTCCATGGGCGCGGTAGAATAGTCATATGCGTGTTCCGGCAATACCGGGACGCGCTCACGAGGTTCCAGCGCTTCAGGCATACACCCGGCCATCGCCGCAACGATTGCAACACTTACTAGCACGAAAAAAAGTTTAGGTCTATTCATAATCTAAAATTAAAAACGTACTTGAATAAACAAAGCAGTTGGAGCCATAATAAGTCGTTTGGAACCTGCATACTCCTTATTGATTTGCGCTGAATTACCATTGCTCAAATCACTATCAGAAAGGGTGTAAGAAGACATTCGCCAAAGCAGTTCCGTGCCCAAGCTCACACGACTAGCCACATTGTACTGTACGAAAAGGAATGGAGAAAAGCCCTTCTCCTTGTAGTCCATATTGCGAACGTTTTCTATGAGGTTACCGTTTAGATCTTTGAATTTGGCTTCAAAAGAGGTGAATCTATTGGCGACGAAATAGTCCGCCCCCAATTTAAAAGTCCATTTGGAAGAAAGATTGAATTGCATTCCAATTCCGAATCGCATGTCAATCACCTTCGAAGTCGTATCAAAGGTTGATTGTCCGTTGGCGTTGGTGGGTTGTTCGACTCGATAAATAGAATTGTATCCTAGGCCGTAGCGCATGTGAAAACGCTTCGTATTATATCCCGCCGTAAACATGTATGGATTCCATTCCTCATAATCAGTCGTATTGTCCGCAAATCCAAGAAAATTCGTAAGTCGAATGACGTTCAAGCCCAACTCCAAGCTGGTTGAATCATTTTGAGCGTAGGAAGAGTTACAAAGGACTACGAGCAGAGCCGCAGCAAATAGTTTTTTCATACAAGGAGTTTTTCAAGTTCTGTGCAAAGATAATACACAAAAAGCATTACAACTCCAAAGCGAGGACTACTTTTTCCGGAAATAAAGTCGAACAGGTATGCCTTCGAAGTGAAAATGCTCGCGCAACTTGTTTTCCAAATAGCGCATGTAAGGCTCCTTGATGTATTGAGGAGTATTGCAGAAAAACGCAATGGCAGGTGACTTTGTAGGCAACTGGGTCACATACTTAATCTTTACATCCTTTCCCTTGTAAATGGGCGGTGGATAATTCTCGATAAGTGGCAACATGACCTCATTCAGTTTTGCCGTAGGAATTTTCACTTTACGATTGCGTGCAACTTCCATTGCCTTTTCGAGAGCCTTCAAGATACGCTGTTTGGTAACGGTAGAAGTGAAGTAAATCGGCACATCCGTCATAGGAGCGAGCTTCTGACGAAGTTCAGCCGAATATTGATCAACGGTTTTATGGTCCTTCTCCACCAAATCCCATTTATTGACCAGGATGACAACCCCCTTATTCGCCTCGGTAATTTCCTTAAAAATGGAAAGATCCTGGCGAGTAATTCCTTCGGTTGCATCAATCAATAACAAGCAAACATCGCTGTTTCGAATTGCCTTGATTGTTCGAATGGAACTATAAAACTCAATGTCGTTATCGATCAGTTTACGCTTACGCAAGCCTGCTGTATCAATCAGAATCAGCTCTTGTCCGAAAGCCTTGTAAACTGTATTAATTGCATCGCGTGTGGTGCCGGCCATGTCGCTGACAATTGCGCGGTCCTTGCCGGTTAATGCATTGATGAGCGAACTCTTACCCACGTTAGGCTTCCCCACGATGGCTATTTTCGGGAGTTCGTTTTCCTCCATTTCTTCTTCTGAAGGAATTTTCGTCGCGATGTATTCCATCAAATCGCCCGTACCATAGCCGTTGTTGGCACTGATAGGCCAAATCTGATCACCCAATCCGAGTTCCCAGAACTCATTGATCCAAATTTCTTTGTCGGAAGTATCGACCTTGTTGCACAGCAAAACTATTTCCCGTTTCGATTTGCGCATCTTTTGCGCAATCATGCGGTCGCCATCCGTTACACCCTCTTTGCCGTCTACGAGAAAAAGAACCATATCGGCCTCATCAACGGCAAGAGCAACTTGCGAGTTGATTTCCTTTTCGAATCCGGCTTCATCCTCTTCGGCCAAACCTCCGGTATCGATTACCACAAAGGACTTAAGCCCCCATTCTCCGATACCATATTTACGATCGCGGGTCACACCGGCCGTAGGGTCTACGATGGCATCATCGGTTCCCGTAAGACGATTATACAGGGTGGATTTGCCTACATTGGGACGACCGACAATAACTACTGTGTAACTCATAACAGCTGCAAAGGTAAGCAATGCTGAGCTCCATCAGAGCTTTGAATCCAAGCTTACCCAACCACCTCCATTATGCACATCTGAATACCCATTCGATTTCAAAATCGATTTAGCCGACGCACTGCGCATACCGCTTGCACAACAAGTAATAACAGGCCTATCCTTTCGAATGCGATTCATCTGAGAAGAGATATTCTGCAGTGGTATGTTAACCGCGCCCTTGATATGTCCTCCTTTGAACTCGCCCGGAGTTCGTACATCGATAATTTGTGCTCCGTTTTTTACCAATTCACGGAAATCGATTTTAGGACCTAAGCCTAAGAGTTGTTTGATTGAATCCAGCATTTTCCTTAATTTAAAAAGATCCGTTTACATCTAACCAACTTCCTCCGTTGCTGCAATCGATACCGTGTTGTCGAAGAAACATCGTGGCTTGTCCACTTCGGTTACCGCTTGCGCAGCATAAAATAATCGGCTGTTGCATCGAACTAATTTCTGCAATGCGCGTTGGTACTTCCTGCAATGGAATGTTGATACTTCCATGAACGTGCCCTCCCATAAATTCAGCGGGAGTGCGCACATCGATAATTGTTGGATTACTCATGTATACTTGAATTTGTTGTTTGCTTCTTTTCGGGCCATCCTACAGCTACAACCCCCATCAGGGCGCCATAAAGGGTACTGATCCATGGGTTCGAAGTTATGGCACATGAACCACTCGAACAGCCTACAAGCGCGTAGTATGCATAGCCTGCAATAGCACCTATACCTAGCCCTACGATTGTCTTTCGATATATCCGAATGTGATTTTTCATGTCGCAAAGGTGCTTGCAATGATGAATTGCATACAGTCACCTTTGTTACATTGAAAAAAATTAATGATTTACAACCACCATACCTTGTATTCCACGCTGCACCGTTTCAAAAGAAACAACCAACTTTCTCGCTTCATGATGAGAATAGTTGTGACTTAATGTGATGAAAAATTCAAAAGGTGCCTCGGAAGAAATGTTTCCGAAATAATCGAGCATAATCTTTTGCCCCCACACAGAATGATCTTTCTTGGCCGAACCTGCGTCGTCCAATACAGCCACTATACAAGCATCGGCAAAAATGCGCGTCGCTAGCGGCATAGAAATGAACCCTACTGGTGAAGATACCCGTGTTGCAAATCGATAGCGTTTTTCACCCACTCGCTTCACCTCGTAAAACTCATACATATCATTCTGAATGGTTTTACTGATGTACTCGCTTTGCAATTGATGAACATGATCTAGCAGTAATGTATCAGAAATTACGTTTTCACGCTTCGACCAATCAGGATGCTGCAGAAAAATTCTTCCGTGTAAATCTTCCTTTTGCATCGACAGAACTAGACTGCCATTGGTCTTCATGCTATACCATGGCAATGCAGCTCGTCCATTGAATGTATTCGACAACGCATACAAATAAGCTCCTGCCTTTGTTATGAATAGAGACTGACCCGTTTTCAAATTACTTACATCGGTATGATGCAAGAGCACATCACCCGCAAAGCACAACGGTCCAGCCAAAGCATCTTCCCCCTCTTGCAACATATAAGTGCCATCACCACAATAAATTTCATGCTCCCATTTGAGGAGAGTAATCTTGGCTAGCTGATCAGTTCCAACGTTGCAGACAGCCCAACGCTTCCCGCGCGACTGCTTGATGCTTTGAATAGTTATTAGAAGTATGACTGCGTCACCGACCAAAGCATGGCCCGGCTCGGCATAGTAGGTGTAATCCTTCCTTAGCTTGTTCAGTCCCGTGGCCCACTCTTCGATAGAAGGGAATACCTGTCCATTTCCGAATGCGATACCCAAGCCACCTCCTATATCCAGGTGTTGAATTTCAATACCAACCATTTTGAGTTGGTCAGCCATTCTATGCAAGCTCTGCATGGCGGAGGCAAATGAACTCAAATTATCCATTTGCGTGCCCACATGAAGGTGCAACCCATTTACCGGCAGATTAAGCTCCAAAAGCAAAGATTGCAGCTCCTCTTCCGGAATCCCAAATCTCGACGACTCACTGCCATGAGCCATTAACTCTTGCAAGCTGTCTTTGTGTGTATAGTCGACCGCAGTTAGTGGATTTACACGTGCCCATATGGAGCCTCGTGAGAATTCTTCCCTCCAATTCAATTTCAATGTGTGCATTACCTGCGGATCATCGAGAACAACTATACCGCCCGCGGAAAGAATGAAATCAATGACCTTCATTTCCTGCACCGGGCTATTATAGGCAATTCTATTCATGGGAAATCCACTAAACAAAGCTTGCTGAACCTCGGCCAGGTTGGCGCAATCCGCACCCGCACCATTTGCCGCAAGAACATGCAATACGGGAATAGCAGGGTTCGCTTTAACGGGATAGAATATTCTCTCCGAAGACCCTGTAAATTGAGCCAATCGCCCAAGATTACTCTTTAACTGATCTTCGTTTACAATCCAGGCAGCCTCGCCTGTTTGCAATTTAATCTGGTTAGGGTCTAAAGAAGAATACCAATTACTCATAGTGGTGGTGCAGATACTATCAGCGAATGTATTGAATTAAGTGAAATGTTATTTTTTGATTCCGTTGTTATTGATTCGAACTGTTCATAATAGCTCTCACTTACAACTTAATTTCTTCTGAATACCAAAACCAGTTTCCTTTGTTGAATCACGCATTCATCAAATTCAACTATCCGTTGAAAAGCACAAAAGAAATAAGCAGAAATGAAGGACGATGGCTTTTCATTATTCGGGAGCCTTCTTCAACCAGCGACAGAATTAGCATGCGCCTAAAGGGTGTATTTGGTTCTCATCACAGCTACAAAGTGAGTGAATATCCGGGCCATTCCATTCTGTTGGCAGAAGAAGCTGTATATGAGTCCTTTCAATATGTAATTGCCGTAGGAGGCGATGGAACCATTCATGAAGTAATCAATGGATTATATGCAGGCTCGAAAAACAAGGGTATAGAAGCGCCGGCACTAGCCATTCTGCCCGTAGGAACCGGCAATGATTTCGCACGCACGATTGGTATAACAAATTCTCTCAATGCACTGCAGGATCGCTTGGCTCGAGGAGAAACACAGCTAATAGATTTAGGAAAATGTAGTTATATGAATTGCACAGGACAAATAGAGTCACGCTGTTTCATTAATGTTATGGATGTTGGAATTGGTGGAAGTATCGCTGCACGTGTCGCTCGCTATCGGAGGGGTTTTTGGGCCAAGCTGGCATATCAAAGGGCACTATTGAGAGAGCTTCCATTCTACAAGCGTGCAACTATCACCTGTAAAATGAATGGAAATAAGCAAGAGCTAGAAGTGCTGAGTCTTGTAATAGCCAATGGCAAGTGGTTTGGCAAAGGCATTGGCATATCACCTTACAGTTCAATCAACGATGGCATTTTGAATGGCGTAATTTTCGGTCGCGTTGGAATTATCGAATACATATTGCACCTGCCGTCACTCGTTCGTTGCAAGCGCGTAATCCACCCTGAAGTGAGTTATCATGAAATGCGAGAAGTTTCGGTTGATTCAACACATGCACTGCCGGTTGAGCTCGATGGCGAGTTCCTTGGATACACGCCATCTAGCATCAGCGTGGTACCCCAAGCTATTCGTTTGGTAATTTGAAGTACACAAACACGAAAAACAGAACTATCTTATTGAGCTTTCAATCTGGCTGTTTTCAAGTAATTTCCAACGAAGCTTTTTCCTGTTAATCCGAAATCGGCCATGGCCAGAAACACTAAGTCGGAGTTGCCTGTATTCACAGATTGGTGATTAC
>JBKCGW010000049.1:0-51768 GCA_046303175.1 Flavobacteriales bacterium | reverse complement strand
CGTAATACCACTGTGGAGAGCTGTAATTCATCGGCACCTGCAATTGAACATCTGCAGAAGAACAAATAGTTTGTTGCCAATCAATCGGCTGCTCTGTAATATCTACAGCCAGGCTTGACAAATAGCTCGTGGTAATGTTACCCGCGTCGGCAATACCGTAAACAATACCGGAAAAACCGGAAGCACACTCAATTGTGTGATTGCCTGCACTCAACTCTAGCACACACGTCCAATATTCATCGCATGCTCCGATAGCCGAAAACTGACCGACGGGAACTAAAACCCCGTCCAATCTGCATGTACCAAGAGCCGCAGGTGTGACAACCAGATTTACAAAATGTGCATTCAGGACCGATGATGCTTCGATATGCAACAGAGCATTTGAAATGCTATTGTTCACTGGGTCGAGCACCACCATAGCAGGATCACCATTACCGCCGCATGAGATACCCTGCATGTACTGGATAACCGAAATGGGCTGGTTGGAAACGATACAATGGGAGTCAGATTCGTCATTAAACTCAACAAACTCTCCAGCCTGCAGGGCAACAGCATTAACGTTATCGATAGTTACAGCTGTCCCATTCTGCGCAGCAATAATTCGATAGGAATAGCGAGGTTCAGAAATGGAGGCATAATCAGAGCTTACATCAAAACCAAAAGGGGTAACAACATAGCGATTGCCCCACTTTTCCAGATCATACATCTGTTCATACAGGTGATCACAAGCCAAAAAACAGTTAGCCGGCACATTAGCACAGCCGGCACCAGCAAAAACAGCAAATGGACGACACTTTCCACTTGCGGCAGTGGCGACAATCTGAGTGCCCGATAAATCATTCGTACCGGAAGCCTCAATTCGATAACACTCGCCGCGATCGAGTTGCAATGTGAAAGGAACACCCGCTGTATTTCCCGCACTGGTCGTAGTTGCAGGTATAATCTGCATTTCGGTTCCATCTTGGGTTGCGACAATAAGCAATTCAGAACCATTATCAGCCAGACCCTGATAGGAAGCCGCGATATACTTCGTGCCAATGAGAGCTTCGGGAAGAATCCGTGTTGCATCTGCACTGCTTTGGGCGTAGTTTGAAGCCTGAACCGTCACCGGTTGAGCACATTCAATGTGCACGGCTCTGCTTTCAATAAACTGATCGGTTACAATTTCTGCGAGATTATCCGGCACAGAAATCTCTATGCTTGACTGTGCATCTACATAAAAATTCTGGCTCCAGCCTTGACCCGGTATTTCAATAACTCCTGAAGTTGCGTGCTGTGAGGAAACGGTTACCAGTAGTTCATCGTCCGGACCATCAGTAGCATTGACCATGAAGCCAAGCCAAAAGGAAGTGCCCTCGGCAGATAGCTGCGCTCCGGCTTCAAACGAGCGGAGGTTGAATAAGATTAATAACAAAAAAATCCCGAGAAATCTCATGATTCGAGGGTTTTCAGATAGTCCAGCACTGGACCCAAAGGTATGTATTTTAAGACAATTCAACCGTCGAAACGTTGCGTGCGGGTGGTGTCGAACGCAAAGCATACTTCATTTAAGAACGGTTATACTGCAAAAGCGAGCATTTGGATACAGTGCAAAGCGATTTTTATCTGCCTCATATCCAATAAAAAAGGGCCGATTTCTCGGCCCTTTTTCGGAGTATGTTCAACATTGGCTTATTCTGCCAAAATAGTCACTTTGTTATTGAAGACTTCCACGGTACCACCTTTCACTTCAAAACGGTGTTCCTTTCCGGCACCATCCTTCACTCGGACAATACCCTTCTTCAGTGAAGAAATAAGAGGAGCGTGGTTATTCAAAACACCAAGGCTACCATCGCTTCCCGGAAGGAAAACAAAACTTCCGTCTCCTTCAAAGAGGGTAGCTTCAGGGGTTATGATTTCAACTTTCATGTGTTTTTACTTACTGGTATTAACGTGCAGCAGCTTCAGCCAACATTTTCTTACCGGCTTCGATTGCTTCTTCAATGGTACCCTTCAGGTTGAATGCTGATTCTGGAATATCGTCGCAATGACCATCCAAAATCATGTTGAAACCTTTGATAGTATCTTCAATCGGAACGAGTGTACCCTTAATACCGGTGAACTGCTCTGCCACGTGGAAGGGCTGTGACAGGAAGCGCTGCACTTTACGTGCGCGGAATACTGAAAGCTTATCCTCTTCAGAAAGTTCGTCCATACCAAGGATGGCGATAATATCTTGCAATTCCTTGTAGCGCTGGAGAATCAACTTCACGCGCTGAGCGCAGCGATAGTGTTCTTCACCAACGATTTGAGGAGTAAGAATTCGAGACGTTGAATCGAGTGGATCCACTGATGGGTAAATACCCAACTCAGCAATCTTACGGCTCAATACAGTGGTAGCATCCAAGTGAGCAAACGTTGTTGCAGGAGCCGGGTCAGTCAAGTCATCGGCAGGTACATACACCGCTTGTACCGAAGTGATAGATCCACGCTTGGTAGAGGTAATACGCTCTTGCATGAGACCCATTTCAGTTGCGAGTGTTGGTTGGTAACCCACCGCAGAAGGCATACGACCCAAAAGCGCCGATACCTCTGAACCCGCTTGAGTGAAACGGAAGATGTTATCGATGAAGAAAAGGATATCGCGACCGCCAGACTTCTCATCGCCATCGCGGAAATATTCAGCTACTGTAAGACCTGAAAGAGCTACACGTGCGCGTGCTCCAGGAGGCTCGTTCATCTGTCCGAATACGAAGGTTGCCTGTGACTTGGCCAATTCCTTTGCATCTACCTTGCTCACGTCCCAGTCACCTTTCTCCATGCCGTGCATAAATTCTTCGCCGTACTTAATGATACCGGCTTCAATCATTTCACGCAACAAGTCGTTACCCTCACGAGTACGCTCACCTACACCGGCAAATACAGAAAGACCATCGTATGCTTTCGCGATGTTGTTGATCAATTCCTGAATCAATACGGTCTTACCAACACCGGCACCACCGAACAATCCGATTTTACCACCCTTTGCATACGGCTCGATCAAGTCAATAACCTTGATACCGGTAAAAAGAACTTCCGTAGAAGTTGAAAGATCTTCGTAGCGGGGTGGCTGACGGTGAATGGAGTAACCTCCGGCTTTGCTTACCTCGGGCATACCATCGATAGAGTTACCTACCACGTTGAACAGACGGCCTTTGATGGCGTCGCCAACGGGCATTGTAATGCTAGCGCCGGTAGCAAATACTTCTTGACCGCGCTGCAAACCTTCAGTAGCGTCCATCGCAATGGCGCGCACGGTGTCCTCTCCGATGTGCTGTTGGCACTCGAGAATGAGGTCACCTGAAGGGCGCTTAATAACAAGCGCATCAAGAATATTGGGGAGTTTTTGGCCGGCCGGGAAGGAAATATCCACTACCGGACCGATGATTTGGGCAACTTTACCTGTGTTTTGAGACATCGTAATCGGTTAAAATTCGGGCGCGAAAATAATGCGCAGATGCCCATAGAAAAAACTATTTACTCAATCATTTAAAAACCCGGGTAGAATATACCCGGGTTTTACTTGGCAGAAGTGTCTTGAACTCAAGCTGCAAGCAGCTTAAAGCCCTTTCCATGGATGTTGATGATTTCCACTGAAGGGTCATTTTTTAGATGTTTCCGCAGTTTAGCAATGTAAACGTCCATGGAACGTCCATTGAAATAATTGTCATCGCCCCAAATGGCCTTCAATGCATAACCACGCTCCATGATTCCGTTTTTGTTTTTACAAAGCAGGTACATGAGTTCGTTTTCTTTGGTGGTTAGTTTCACCTCAAAACCGGGCGACGATAGTTTTTGTTTCTGATAATCAAAGGAGTAAGCTCCAACCGAGAACTGAACCTCTTCATCATCGGTAGGTAAAGCAGCCGATCGACGCAAGATTGCCTGGATGCGCGCCAACAGCTCCTCCATACTAAATGGTTTGGTCATGTAGTCATCCCCTCCGGCCTTGAAACCTTCCAAGGTATCCTCCTTCATGCTTTTGGCCGTAAGGAAAAGGATAGGAGTATGCTTGTCGTCCTGACGAATTTCGCTGGCCAGCGTAAAGCCATCTTTTTGCGGCATCATCACATCAAGAATCAAAAAATCAAAGGAACTGCGTCGAAACATTTTAAGCCCTTCGTTGCCATCGATTGCCAACTCAGTCTCAAAACCTTTCGCTATAAGATAATCTTTTAAGAGCATGCCCAAATTGGGGTCGTCCTCACAAAGTAGGATTCTGGTTTTCTTTTTCATGTTCAATAGGTATATGGATTGTGAAGGTGCTACCCTTCTTGAGTTCGCTAATAACATCAACCGTGCCGCCATGCATCTCCAGGACTCCTTTCACATAACTTAACCCTAATCCGAATCCCTTTACGTTGTGTACATTGCCCGTAGGAACACGATAGAGTTTGTCAAAAATTTTGCGTTGGTTCTCGCGACTGATTCCTATGCCCTGATCGGCAAATGAAATAGCAATGAAACCCGCTTCATCACGGGTCTCTATTTCTACAACCGGTGCAGCAGTGCTGTACTTGATGGCATTATCTATAAGATTATAAATGACATTTGTAATGTGAAGTTGATCACCCGAAATGACTGCGCTTTTGGCGTAAAACCGCGTGACAATTTTTCCTTGGCGCGATTTCACCTGTATTTCAATATTTGCTATTACCTGCAGTATGACCGAATGAATGTCAAATCGTTGCAACTTGAGTTTCATTTGACCCTGCTCAAAAATGGAAGTTCGAAGCACATTTTCCACCAATACACCCAACCGCTTATTCTCATCTCGAATCATGCCTACATAATTGTTCAAGGCTCGTTCACCCGTTCGCATATCGGGATCACTCAATGCCTCGCAAGCCAATGAAATAGTTGCAATCGGGGTTTTCAATTCATGCGTCATGTTATTGATGAAGTCATTTTTGATTTCACTTAACTTCTTTTGACGGTAAATAGTATTGATGGAAAAAGAAAACAGAAGCATGATAAGGACCATAAGAATTGCAGATGTAACGAGCATGGTGCCCATGGTGCTGATGACGTATTGACGTTCACGCGGGAACCATACGCACAAATAATTCGGGTCTGCTATCGGGTCATTCGGAAATAGTTGGATACGATATCCCTGCTGATGAATTTTCTCGGCATTCAGCAGCGATTGCTCAGGCAGAATCTCCGGCTGTTGCAGCTTGTTGAATATTCCATACTCATAATCTGCATTTACGCTCTCCGATTCAAGCGAAGTTTGCAACAAGGTATCAAGCACCAAGGTGTCAATTCGGTCAATTACGCTAGTATAGATATCCAGTTCGAGCAAACCACCCATGATATCGTCCAGAATTCCCGATTGCGACAATATACTCGCATCTTTTACACCCTTGGCTGCCAATGGATCGACCGATACGCTGTCATTTCCAAACGTCGATTGAGGAACCACATCCACATCACCATCTCCGTAATTGATGACCAGGTTATCTTTATCCTTTGCACTCAAACTAACCGATGAAGGGTTGGCCCCTTGCTTCGACTCGTTATTTTCCAAATGAGAACTAACAGACAGCAACGCCGCATTTACATGTTCCGAAAACTCCTGTTCACGCAGCGTGAAAACGTTGCTAATCCAATAGACCTGGATGGCTATTAACCCCGCAACAGCAAGCGTGCTGCCCACAACAAGTAAACGGATGTATTTCGAGTTCATTTGATGAGGCCAATTTCATACTTATTTGAGGAAACAGGCTGACCCGGGTCAATATTGGGTTGGAACGCAAAGGTGAATACTCCGTTGAGGTTGACGCTCATGCTTAACGTGATTTAACGGGCTGTCCAAAATTGAGCGTAGCAACGGAAAAGCAGCATAATTGATTATTTTCGAATCCTCAACTAACCAACCCATGCCAACATTCCAACAACTATCCCTGATAGCCGTATCCCTTTTGTTTATCTCCGTTGTAAGAGGACAGGCTCCTTCCAACGACGCTTGCTTCTCCGCTATTGAACTTAGCATGGGTACCACTATCACGGCCAACAATAGCAACACGCTTTTCGACGGCCCGGAACCCGGATGCGGAGGCAGTGGAATTAAAGATGTGTGGTATTACTTCATTCACCCCGGCGGAAATGTAACCATTCAAACAACACTAGGAACGAATACTGATACCAGGATTGCGGTGTACGATTCTTGCGGAGGAGCTCCTTTATTGTGCAATGATGACTTCGGGGGATACTTGTCGCAACTCATTGTAGGATGTCCTATGATGGAAGCAGGAGACACCTGTTTTCTGCAGGCCGGAGGATATAATGCCATCGTTGGAACTTTTACCATAACACTGACCTCCTCAGAGATTATGGGCTGCACGGACCCTACAGCACTCAATTACAACGCATGCGCAACCTTTGATGATGGCAATTGTGAAAATGCCGTTGTTCCTGCAAATGACCTGTGCGAAAATGCATTCGAGTTGGTTATTGACGGCGATAGCCTTTTTGCCAATAATACATTGGCGACAAACACCAGTGGAAATCCTACATGCGGGAATAGCGGGACCAACCAAATGCTCGATTTGTGGTACTATTTCGTGGCAAGCGGTGATGAGTTGGATCTATACACCGTTCTTGGATCTCTTACCGATTCTCGCATTGCGGTATATAGTGCGTGCGATGGGGGACAATTGTTTTGTGATGACGATGCAGGTCCCGGTTACGCTTCTTATTTGCATTTCGGCTGTGGCGACCTTATTCCGGGCAACACGTACTACGTTCGAGTTGGAGGATACGGCTCACTAGTTGGAAATTTCTTCATCCGTCTAAAAACAACCAATTCGTGCATATTGGGTGAAAATTGTAATGTTCCCTTCTATGCTCAGGTAGGCGAAAACACAGCACCGCAATCCAATTCCTGGTATGCCTTCACGCCTCCGCAAAACGGTCAGTATCGCATTACCACATGCAACTTGAACACGTGTGACACCAAGCTTTGGTTGTATGACTACTGCAACATGCAAAATTTCGATGAAACCAACGAAGCAACTTTCACTTACAATGACGACTTCTGTGGGGTTCAAGCAGAAATAACCCCGATGCTCGCCGGCGGTGACACCTACTACTTGCGAGTTGGTGATAATAGCGGTTCATGCGGAACAGACTCGATCCAATTTCTGATTGAATACATGGGACCGGTTACCGGTTGTACCGACGTGAGCGCCTGCAACTATAATGCAGTGGCAGAAATAGCAGCCCCCTGCTACTACAACGACGATCCTGAATGCGATGGATTAGGCCCCGATCTTGAAATTCTCGGCAATGTCATTTACTCATCCTTGTACAATACGACCATAGACAACCCGGATGCTTGTTTGGTTAATGAGGGTTGTTTGCAAGGAATGGGTACGCGCCAGATTCTGCGTTTTACGACGCACATCAAGAATATAGGTAACCAAGATTATTTCATAGGAGCCCCTTCTGCCTCCAGTGATCAATTTGAATGGGATCAGTGCCACAATCACTATCACTACGAAGGATATGCCGAATATCTCTTGTTCGACCAGGAAGGAAACCCGATGCCACAAATCGGATTCAAGAATGGCTTTTGTGTATTGGACTTGGAGTGCAGCGGAGGTGGTATCGCCAAGTTTGGTTGCGGCAACATGGGTATTACGGCAGGATGCGGTGATATCTACGGCTCAGGTTTGGCTTGCCAATGGATTGATGTAACCGATGTTCCTGCAGGTGACTACTTCTTGGTGGTGCGAACCAATTGGGATCAAAGCCCGGATAATGCAGGTCACTATGAGCAGCGCTACGACAACAATGTTGCGCAAGTTTGTATTCACTTCGATCGCGACAGCGTAGGCAACCTCATCAACTTCACGAAAGATATTTCAATGTGCATGCCCGTTGTGGACTGTTTGGAAATACCATTCGGCGACAATCATCCCGACTGCGAAGGCAATTGCCCGGGAATTACCAAACGCGGCGATGTAGAGAGTGATGGTTACTTAACGGAAGACGATGTGCACCACTATGTAGAGTCTACCATAAGCGGTGATGTAGCAACAACTTTTTGTACGGACCTTAACAACGACGGCACAATTACGGTAACCGATGCGGTAATGCTCGAGGCCTGCATTCACGGACAGGAAGAGCAAGGGCTCACACCCGATGAAATAGGTGATTGTCCTTACGACAATGAGATCATCAATCTTACGCATTCAACTACCATTGGCATTGCAGCTACCAATACAGCTGAAGGTTATGTGGATATCTATGTATTGAATCCCGACCGAGAACTAAAAGGGTTGGAGTTTACTGTATCCGGATTCACCATCAGTGATGTTCAACCATTAGAAATCATTGCTGACTGGGAGATTGAAATGGCATTTGGAAGCAATCACATAAGCGCTATAGGACATGACCCAACGTATCTGCCTAAGTTCACGGAACCAACGGCAATTTTGAGAGCGTACGTTTCTTCTATCACAGATACGATTGCGTGTGTGGAGACAATTGTTGATGCTGTCAATCTCGACAATCACAATACACTCGTATTCGTTGGAGAATGCGCGGCATTCATTCCTCAAGAACCTGAGCCATGTACATGTGATTTAGACCTCGACCTGAATGTTACTATCAATGACCTACTGATTATCATGGGATCATTCGGCTGCTTGGAAGATTGTCCGGAAGCCGATTTAAATCAGGATGGAATGATCGGGGTCGACGACGTGCAAGAATTCATGGTTTGCTACGGTGCACCTTGTGCGCCATGATTAGAATCGGTAGCGAACGCTGAGGCCTCCGCTATCCCATTCAATGTAATGGCTGCCGTATAGATTAATACCCGGTTTCCAATCCACACTGAATTGAAGTGGAAATGATCGCAGGTAATAGGCTATGCCTACGATTGCATCTAATCCCAGCGCATAGGAATTCTCGCGAAGAATATTGTCTTGAAGTACACTGTTGCGGTTGAATACCCACACGTGAGCTCCCGCGCCATAGAAGTAACGAAGACCGCGCACATCGAACATTTGCTCGTGCGCCTGAGCCAACAATGTTAGATTGGCGGCACCAAAGCGCTGATAAGCGATTGCCTCGAATGCATTGCGGTTGCTTGTAAAATGCTGAAAGGATACGCCTGTACCGAGACCCATGCGCAAGCCCACCGCGTTATCCAACATTCCTCTTTGAGCATCCAGCCCCGTTGTGGCAGCCAACATAGCCGCCCACATCATAATCGTTTTCTTCATGGCCTGAGTTATTCGAATTCAAGATTGTATTTCTTGCCGAATTCCTCCTGTGCCTTGTAAAAACGTTCTTGAGCAATTTTTGATTGCATGAAAATGCGTTCCTGCACGGCAAGGTTGGTATCAACAATTGCCACGTTTACGCTTTCAACGGGCAAAAGTTTTATTTCTGCCAATTTTTTATACTCAAAATCAACCAAAGCCTCGTAGGACCTGAAAAGTTCCTTGGCAGAAAGTTGAAGAGACGGGTCTTCTTGAAAGGGACCAATGCTGTCGAGCGAAAGAATTGCTCGCTTCACCCGCAACTGCAAATTCGCGTAGTTCATTTCCACCCATTCCTTCGTTGCGTTGGTATCGCTAAAGGTAGAGTCCATTACTACCAGCGCTTCCACCACTTGCTTTTGCTCTCCAACAATACGATCGTTGTACTGAGCGGCTTTTTCCGCTCTCGACATGCAGGCAACCAAGATGGATGTCAGAAACAATAGATAGAACGCGCGCTTCATAGGTTCAAAGCTAGATGTTTTTTTCCAATTCTTAAGATTCATCCTGAACATTCTACATTTGCCGCCGACATGAAAGCACCCAACTCATTTGAGAGCATCGACGAATTTATTGCGGGTAGCTTATTGCTAATCGACAAGCCACTTGGCTGGACAAGTTTTGATGTTCTCAATAAGATTAAGGGATTTGTTAAGCACACTATTTCCATACCACCCAACCAGCATGGGCATGCGCAGCGCTTTAAGATTGGGCATGCAGGAACACTCGATCCGCTTGCCACAGGTCTTTTAGTCATTTGCACCGGTGCCATGACACGCAGCATCGACAGTCTTCAGGCAGGGACAAAAGAATACACCGGCAGCATTTTCTTTGGCAAGACCACTCCCAGTTTTGACTTGGAAACGGAACCTATTGGCGATTTTCCGGTGAGCCATCTTTCACTTGAATTTCTTCAGGAAGTTGCGCAAGGATTCACCGGCGTTCAAATGCAAACTCCCCCGGGTTACAGCGCCAAGCAAATCGATGGTCAACGGGCGTACAAAGCGGCCCGCAGAGGCGAACAGGTTACCATTCCTGCTGTTCAAATAGAAGTAGAGCGCTTCGACATTACAGCGTATTCGGAAAATGAGGCTGCATTTTGCATCGTATGCAGCAAGGGAACCTATATCAGGACATTGGCAAACGACCTCGGTATGAAGGCTCAGTCCGGATCGTATCTGAGTAGCTTACGCCGCACCCGCAGCATACCGTTTAACGTAGCAGATGCATGGACCGTGGACACGCTGTTGGAACGACTGAAAACACTCTCCAATTAACAAATTTGGTACTGTTAGTCAGTGCTTTACAAAGTTTCTCTTTACAAAGGCCTTTCAAAATCGTACATTCGGCTGCCACACTAAAAATCTATAGCATTGATTTCCATGATGAAATTAGGGCAGTTTCGTTATAAACTTCCCGAAGAGCTCATAGCTCAGCACCCAGCCAAGCACCGCGATGAAAGCCGCTTAATGGTTGTGCACAAGCGTTCAGGTAAGATTGAACACAAGATGTTCAAGGACATTCTCGAGTATTTCGAGGAAGGCGACGTGATGGTGAATAACAACACCCGCGTTTTCCCTGCTCGTATGCTGGGCAACAAGGAAAAAACCGGAAGCATGATCGAAGTATTTATGCTTCGCGAGCTGAACGCTCAGAGTTTACTTTGGGACACGGTTGTAGATCCTGCGCGTAAAATCCGCATAGGTAATAAGTTGTACTTCGGAGAAAACGATGAGTTAGTAGCTGAAGTAATTGATAATACCACCTCTCGTGGCCGTACCCTTCGCTTCTTGTTTGATGGTACACACGAGGAATTCAAAGCCTTGATTTACAAACTGGGAGAAACCCCCATTCCTAAGTATATCAACCGTCCGGTTCAACCTGAGGATGAAGAGTGGTTTCAAACCATTTTCGCTAAACATGAAGGCGCCGTAGCCGCTCCAACAGCGGGTTTGCATTTTAGCAGAGAACTTCTGAAGCGTGCTGAAATCAAAGGAGTGCACATGCCCGAGATTACTATGCACATTGGATTGGGAACTTTCCGTCAGGTGGAGGTTGAAGACCTTACCAAGCATAAAATGGAAAGCGAACAATGTATCATTCCGGAAGAAACCGCCCGTGTGGTAAATCAGGCTCTTCAATCAGGACATCGCGTTTGCGCTGTGGGCAATACCGTCCTTCGCGCTTTTGAAAGCAGCGTGAGCACTGACCGCCTATTGAAGCCCTATGATGGATGGATTAGCAAATTCATTTATCCTCCATACGATTTCAATATTGCTGATAGCCTCATCACCAACTTTCATCAGCCTGAAAGCGCATTACTTATGTGCGTGACAGCTTACGGTGGGTACGACCTGATCATGCATGCATACAACGAAGCGATTAAGAACAAATACCGCTTCTGGGCGTATGGCGATGCCATGCTCATTCTAACCTAATTTTTATCGATATAGGCTCCCTGTATGAGACGCCTGCTGCATATCGTGTTCACATTGATGCTGGTGCATTCTGCCCGGTCCATGGAAGCACAACAATTCAGCGGAAGCGTCGCAGCGCAGGTATTACTGAACCAAGACGACAACGGGTATTGGATGCTGAATGAACGTATCGCTCAATCAGAGAATCCGCGTCTCGTTGCTATTGCACTAGATGTAGGTCTAGGGCTTTTTGGTATTCACCGTATGTACTTGGGTACGGATGTGAAAGTGCCCATCGCTTACACGCTGACATTTGGAGGTGGAGGTGTTATATGGCTTGTGGATTTGGCGTTGCTAATTGCTTCGCCATCCATTGAAACCTACAAAAACAACCCTCACTTTTTCATGTGGATTCCGAAGCGGTGAACCCGGAAGGGATTAACCAACTCGTTTGATGCTGCAACCTACAGGCTTGGTCTCCTCGGGCTTAATTTTCTTGCCGGCAGCCAAGTCGTTAATGGCGTCCTTCAAGAAGTGCTCCTTCACTTTTGTATGATCGTCTACATTGTCGTCGATAGAACCTTTGTAAACGAGTTTCATAGAACTATCGAACAGGTAAACGTGTGGTGTGGTGCGCGCATAAAATGCGTTAGCAACAGCAGAATTCGTGTCGAGCAAATACTTGCATTTCGCAAATCCATGTTCTTCGGCGCGTGTCTTCATGCTTTTCAAATCATCTCCCTTGTCGCGCTTTGCCTCATTGCTATTGATTAACGCCATTCCGATGTTCTTGCTTTCAGCCAGCTGACGAAGTTCATCGTAACGACCTTCCCAACCTTCACTGCCTTCACCACCTACTACGAAAGGACAGCCATTGCAAGAGAAAATCACCAACAATCCACCTTGGCTCTTGAGGTCGTTAAGTGAATATTCTTTACCGGATATGTCTTTCATTTTGACATCAGCAGCGGGAGCATTAGCTCCGATAGAAAGTGTTTCGGAAGATTGAGCCGCGATGTTCAGCGAGCATAATGCAATCAGGGAGAGAAATAGAGTGCGCATTGGATTTGTTTTTATATAGAACAAACATGCAACGAAAAAGTTGGAACAAAAAGCATAAAGGCCATCCCGCTGGATGACCTTTACGCAAATGAAAACAATTAAACTATCTAATATCTCTACATGAGAACTTACAGGGGGTTTAACGTGTAATGGCGAGCAAAAGGTTACACTGTCTTGAATTTTTTTTACACGCCGCTAAAAACCAATGTGTTATGCAATCGAATAATCAAAAAATGGCACGTACTTGAATACTCCCTGAATGAATGGATTTCAAATCCTGTGGTTTGCGTCCGTTGTATTGTATGTTCAACTGTATGTTTTCGGCCACATTGCGCTGCCACGACAATAACCAGGTGTAGTTGTAACCCGGCTGCAATCCTTCGAGCATTTCGAAGGCCAATGAGTTTGCCTCTGCACCATCATACGTGATAGCGTAAAGATTCACCTCACTTCGTATGCTCCCCTTTTCGGGAACGTTCCAATTACACTCCGCGCCCAGCTTCCTGACAACTGCGTGTTCTATTCCCAGCGTATTTTGCTTATCAGCATATTGCGCCAGCGCGCTCACCTTCAAGAGGGGTGAAGGCTGGAATGTAATTTTCGGATTGACCTGATAATACTGAATCCTAAAGTTCCGGCCGTTGAGGAAATCGGATTGTGCCAACTTCGAACCCCAACGAATTTCTTGAAAAAGCGTCCATGCCTTCCGAAAGCTCCAGCGCACCGTTCCTAGATTCAACTGATCCGTGCGGCTTTCGAATCCGTTGCTAAGCAAATTTCTATTCTCTTGCATTTGATGTGTGTAATCCATGCCGAAGATTGGATTAGCCTTATTCAAATAAATGATGTTTCGAATCAATCCCTGTGCTGCCAGCAAAACCGTATCGGGAAGATCGAATAACAACGGGTTAAATCGATCGAATCCTTCTTCTCGTGATGTTTTACGCTCGATACGAAACGTGCTTGCAGTGCTGAAGCGACTCCAGAACTTTCCCATCGGCTTAGACGCTTTGATTACGCGCGAAGGCTGAAAAACCACTGATTCACTGAACTGATTCGAATAAGTTTTGACATAATCATTACTCTGCACAAATGAGCGGATATAATTTGCCTCATAAGCAAATACCGCTACTTCAAACTCATTCAAATCCTTTACCGAGTCACCGTTGTAATCGTTCCAAACATAGACGCCCTGACCGGCGGGTACTTCCAGGTAGATAAACTCTCTTCGTTGCTCAAGACCGGAACCGATTTCGTAAAACGTAGTGTTCTGAATTGCGCCCTTCCAAAACTTCGATGAATACTCACCTCTTGCTACAAGCGTATTTTCAGGTGCCTGGGTAAAAAGCTCCGGATCGATTACTCGCAGACGGCGATTGCTTGCCTGCAAGGAAATACGCGTGTCATTTTTCCATCGCTGCGTCCATTGCATACCATATTGATCGGCACGCGCAGCTCCTTCTAAGATGTTTTCGGATGGCTTGCGATCGATACGTTCGCGGTAAAAAAATCGAATAGTTTTCTTTATAGTATCAGCATTTCCAACCGATGCCTCCCAATCGAGAAACTCGTAGGATGTGGCTTGAATGGTATCTGCCAGTGAGAAAACATTTCGCTCATACTCGTCGATTACCATGAAGCGCATCTTACCAATATCTTGAGCGGTTCGCCCCTTGTGTCGAAGGAAGAGGGAGCTTACCGCACCTTCCGTCAACAAACCCGAAGCCTCTTGCTGGGCTACAAAATTTCGTGAGGTTCGAATATCGGAGGTTGCCTTCAAACGATATCCATCAAAAACACCCGGCATGTGCAACACATCGATGCTTGCGCCTGCCTTTCCCCACGACTTATTTCGTGCGGTGCTTTGAATGGTTGCCCAATGCTGATGCGCATTCACCAAAGACAATGCGTTGAGGTTCCAATTACGCGTGAACTCAACTTCTCTGAAACGCTCAATGCCATTGAAATTCTTGTGCACAAACTCGTACGTGACCAGTGCAGAAGTTCGTTTGCGCTTGGTTGAATCCGCCATCCAACTATTCAATTCCGCATCATTTCTGAACTCATTCCATTGCAATCGTGTGCGTGAGGCTACGCCCACGTCATCGGAAGAATTCAGCGAGGAAAAGGTGTTGAGATCGCGATTGGATAAAGCACCCTCAAACGACCACAAGCAATTCTCCTTCTTTCCCAGAGGTAGTGCGAAGCCCGCGTTGATGAGTTGATTCTTCTTGGGAGCTGCCAGTAATACAACCGGAGCATAATTTCCTTGCTTCACCCAATCAGTACCATTAAAGACAGGGGCAACCCAGCGGTAGATTCGCCCATTGGCCGAGAAGCCATTCTCCACATAATCCCCATTGCCTAATCCAACAAAAGAAAAACTTACCCGAAAGAACGCACGCGAAGAATCTTCAGAATAAACAAATACGCTATCGAATCCCAGCGAATCGAACATCGCATAACGCACTTCACTATTGGTATAGCCCAGGCTGTCTATACCCGAGCGAGTTGCAGCAAGAAAGCTATCACCGCCGGCTGCCAATATCGCTTTATCCTCATCGGACAAGTCCTGCTGCAAAGGCTGATTGCGCGCATCGTTCTCGGAGTATACATTGAGAAAGGCAGCCTTCACACCGTTCTTCCATTGAAGCGCTGTCTGCAGTAATGGCCTGGCGTAGCGTCGTTCGGAATATTGAAACTCTACAGTTATGCGGCGATCCTTGGTTATCATTTGACGCGGCGTAAATGAAATCTCGGCCGAGTTATAATCGATGGTATAATCCTTATCCATTCCGCGCTCCATCAATCGGCCATCGATGTATACCATCTCCGTTCCGGAGAGCACGATGATGAATAATTCGTTATCGGCTCCACGCAAACGATAAGGCCCTTGGTTGCCTTCAACGCCTTGAATTACGTTTCTCCCAAAGCGACCTTTGGAAATAGAAGCAGATGATTCGATGCTGAATGTCTTACCCGGCGCCACCTTCTGTTCGTTGAGCACATATAGCCCCTGTGCGCGCTTCATGTAATTCATGAAATATCCCGCAGGCTTCCGCAACTGGAAATCGCCCGCGATGATTTTCGTTTCATCATCATACAATTGAATGTACACTTGATCAAAATCCTGCAATTGTTGAGTGTTGCCGGCGGGTTGTATGGGAATGTTATCGTCGGTAATGGAAGCCAGCAGGCTGAATCGATCCGAAACCTTACCACTCAACTGCAAATTGAGAGTTGAGTTCACCGATAGATTCTGGTTATTTCCAAGCAAAATGCCGCGCGATATGGAGCCGTTTTTTTGTATTCCCTTGTCGTCCATGAAAGTGTTATCCGACAGTGCTCCGGGCACATACGGACGGATACCGGAGCTTCTTTCTTTTTCGATTTGTGTAAGCTCCTTGTTGCGAAATGTGTAACCCACCCCCCACGGCACGGTAGCGTATGTTATAAGCACTGTTGATCCTTCCGGGACATTGCGCAGGTACAACGACGACTTCATAGCATCGAAATAAAACTCCGATGCTTGCAACGTATCGCTACCATAGACGATAACCAATGAATTGGGCCAAACCGCCAAGGTGTCAATTTGAAGAGTATCGCCCGTGTTTACAATTTCTCGCAAGCGTTGCGGAGACCACTGCGCTGAGGCTTGCATAGCAAACAGGGTCAATGCCAAGAAAACAAATGGCAGTAACGTAATTCGTATGAAGTGGCAACAGATCAAGGTTAAGGGCAAAAATCGACAGAACTACTCGGGCGAGGGCAAAGTAAACGCGGTGAACGCGCAGAAATTATACACGTGAGTAGAAAGTAGTGGCTTCTGTCATGGGGAGCAAACAACTATGAATTAGTTTAGCCACATGATTCTGAATATCGTGCGGGAAAGCTTTCTGTTTGCGGTTCATGCGCTGAACACGAATAGACTACGCACGGTGCTTTCCTTGCTGGGAGTAACCATCGGAATCTTCTCCATCATTTTCGTTCTCAGCGTTGTCGACAGTATGGAGGCGGAAATGAAATCAAGTTTCGATACCATTGGTTCCGACGTACTCTTCATTCAAAAATGGCCGTTTGGCCCGGAAGATGGTGCCGAAGACTACGAATGGTGGAAGTATATGCGACGTCGTCCGCCGGCGCTTCGCGATATGGAAATGTTGTCAGATCGATTGGAATACGCTGATGCCCTTGCCTTCGAGGCGGGAGCAACAGGTATTGCCACCTATCAAAGCAATAGCCTGGCTGATGCGGGAATCGTAGCAGTTACCTATGATTACAAAGAAACGATTGCGCTCAATATTGAACAAGGTCGATACTTCACCGAAGTGGAATGTGACGCCGGTAAAAATTTCGCAATCATCGGCAACACCGTGAGGCAGCAACTTTTCGGAATGGACTCACCGATTGGGAAGGAAATGAAAATCGGCGGACTCAAGGTCTACGTGATTGGTGAATTTGCCAAAGAAGGTACATCCTTGTTTGGCGACGGAATGGATCGCGCGGTAATGATGCCGTTTCAGTTTGCCACACGCCTCATCCCTTCTAATTCAGAAGACACCAAAATTCTCATCAAGGCTCAGCCGGGCATCACCAATCAGCAATTACGCGAAGAGGTAACAGGCGCGTTTCGTGAGGTTCGCCGCATCAAACCCAAAGCAGATAAAGACTTTTACATCATCGAATCTTCGATGATTAATGAAATCGTCGACAGCATTATTGGCGTATTCAATGTTGTGGGTATGGTCATTGGCATTTTCGCCATTCTTGTTGGTGCATTCAGCATAGCCAACATCATGTTTGTTTCGGTTGCCGAACGCACGCCGCTGATAGGCATTCAGAAATCGCTGGGAGCGAAAAACTACTTCATTCTGATTCAGTATCTCTTTGAATCTATTGCCCTTTGCATCATCGGAGGAGCGGTTGGACTATTGTTGGTTTGGGGTGTGGTGCAGGGACTGGGAGCACTTGTTGATTTCAATTTCATTCTGCCCATTCAACGTGTAATTACGGGCATTTCGATTTCCGTAGTAGTAGGCGTAGTGGCCGGTATTATTCCGGCCATCAAAGCTTCGCGACTCAACCCTGTTGAAGCGATGCGCTCTGTATAGATTATACACGCCAGAGCAACGAACTATCGCCATAGCTCAAGAAACGATAATCGTTTTTCATCGCATGATCATACACCTCTTTCCATTCCTTTCCAATAAAGGCCGATACCAAGACGAGCAAGGTACTTTTCGGTTGATGAAAATTGGTGATCAATCCATCAGCCAGTTTGAATTGGAACGAAGGCGCAATCAACAGAGAGGAAGAAGCATGAAAGAAAAGCTGTTTCTGATTATCGAGATAATTCAAGATTGCATCGAGAGCATCCGTAATCGATATTGCCTCAACGCCCTCATCATACACTTCCCATTGGCTCAAAGACAGCATGCCGGTTGCTGCTCTTCCTTGCAACAACTGAACTCCTAATCCATACAACGACTCAATCGTTCGAAGGCTTGTAGTGCCTGCCACTATGAGTCGGTTGTAGTCATGATCACGAAGTCGTTGAATGGTGTTTCTGGAAACAGAAAACCACTCACTATGCATTTCATGACCACTTAAGTTTTCGGTACTGACGGGCTTAAAGGTACCGGCACCCACGTGCAAAGTTATTTCCTCAAGTCCAACACCTCGTTGTTTCAGCGACTCGAATACTTGCTCGGTAAAATGCAGTGAAGCTGTAGGTGCAGCCACGGAGCCTTTGTACTTTGAAAAAACGGTTTGATAGCGCTCCAAATCAGACAGCTCAGCTTCCCGATGAAAATAAGGTGGTAATGGAATTTTACCGACCGCATCGAGAAACTCAGAGAATACCATGGTAGGATCGTCCCAAGAAAACTCAATAATAAAGGCATCATTCACTCGCCCGATTAACGCGGCGTTGCACTCAACAATCTTGTCGTTTCGCTCAATTTGAACGCCTATCAATTGACCGTCCTTCCATTTTTTTGCTCCACCCACCAAGCATTTCCATCGCACTCCTGAAGGTGCCGACATCGCATCTTGATGCGCCTTATCAACCGGATCAAGGCAAAAAACTTCTATAGCACCACCGCTGGGTTTGTGCAGAATCAATCGCGCCGGAATGACGCGTGTATTGTTGAGTATGACCAAATCGCCCGGTTCCAACAACTCAGGCAAATCATAGAATCGCGCATCGGTTATGGTTCCGTGATCGAACACCAACAATTTAGACCGGTCCCGAACTTCAAGAGGAAACTTCGCTATACGTTCATCCGGTAATTCGTAATTGTACTTATCAATGGCTATTTCGCGAGGGTGCATGTTGCAAAAGAAAGATTTGAGATTAGATAAAAAAAATTATGGCCGGACGTTTCCAGCCATAATTCTAAACCTTAACTAAAACTAACTATACTAATTGAAGCATTCGACGTGCTTCAGCCGTGTGTTACTTACTTTTTATGTGCAGACTGCATAGCGCCTGCCACTTCATTTTATACTAACCGAAAACACTCCAGTTTGTTGTTCTTGGTTAGTGTTTCTGTCCATCTATCTCTTCAACCAGCACCACGTTGTCTGCTTGCAATGTGGATTTCAGTCCCATCGGCAAACAAATAAGTTGCAGGGCTTCTTCCAAGTTCTTATTGCTAACACGGCCGGTATAAAGCCTTCCGTTGATTTCAGGCAATTGGAGGCTCACTCCGAACTGTCTGCTTAGTTCTTCAAAAACATCTGTCAGTTCAGCATCCTTGAAAATAAACTCACCGTTTCTCCAATCAGACTCTGACAAATTGAACTCACCAACCAGCAAACGATCACCTTCCAACACAGCGGTAAAGCCGGGTGCAATCTCCACGGATTGTTGACCGGCGCTGACGCGCACACGTCCTGTGCGACATGAAACCTTGAACTTATCGTCGCGAGAGAAAACATCGAACGAAGTACCTAATACCTCTACTACTCCATTGGTAGTAACCACCTGAAACTTACTTCCCTTAACAACTTCAAAAAAGGCTTGACCTTTCAAATCCACCGTGCGTTCATCGCTCCAATCGTCCGAGAACGTTAGCGACGAACCCGCATTCAGGTGCGCGGTAGAAGCATCGGGAAGCGAAATCAACTCCGACTTTCCATTCGAACACGCAATGGATTGCAGGGATTGATTGGGCCAATAGAGAATAAGTCCAACGATGATTGCGGCAGCAGCAGCTACAGAAACCATTGGCTTCCAGCTAAAAGCAACCACCTTCGCCTGAGGTTTACGGCTATTCAATTTCGATTGCAAATCGTTCCATGCCTGGTCGGTAGACTTTCCCTCAGGCACATTTAACTGCTTTAATATGTCTTGATACTTACTCATTTTCAGCCTAGGCCAATGCTCTTACATTTTCCAATCGTTCTTCCCTACCGGTTAATCAAAAAAAATCACTCGATTTCCAGCAGTATTTTTTGGGTTGAGATTCCGGAAACAAATCCTTTACCTCCGTCCACGTTGTCGGGCCCATTTTTTAGCAAGCCGCGAATATCGCTTGAATCGAAGAAAAAGGCATTAATCAACGGATCATTTAACACTGTAATCGTGAGTTGATGTGTGCCCATACAAGAGAATGATCCGGGCTGCAGAACAAGCTGCGAAGCGATTTGCGGACCGCCGTATAACTGCTGAAAAGTGCCCGGTGCCCATGGCAACAGTTGGGGGTTCTCTTCAAGGCATTGCAATCTCAAGGCAAACTCAACATCAACTGACGCAACCGACCACTCCAGTGAGCATTCATCATTGGGGTTGGTTTGTTGCAGGGTGTCATTTTCAATGATGACATTCGTAATTGCCGGCGGCATTTCAACAACAACAGAGGCTGTATCGTCCTCTCGAAACCAATACATCGTGAGCCTCTCACCAGCTTGCGGGGTTCGGCTTGATTGCAATTCGTAACGATCTCCAGACTGAGAAAACCCCACGGTTTCGCCATCTTGAAACACCATAGAGAACGATTGATTGGGATTATTCTGATACGCCTGTTCATTGAATAGAACAGCCTGAATCGTTGGTTTTTCGCCAACCTCCCACAATGCAAAAATGGCCATGTTATCTTCCACTACATTCCTTTCGGGCCGGCAAGCGCATAAAAACAGAAGCAATATGTACAGCAATCGATTCATTAGAAATGGCCGGTAAGGGTTATCGATGGAATGCGCCCGAGCATTCGTATTTGTCGCTCATTGAAAGCCCATTGCGCAGAACTTGTAGAGACTGCGCTGTATTGCATTGAGCGATAATTGGGTGTGTCGAGCACATTGTAAACGGATACTCCCAACTGCAGTCGCATGCTTTCCCATTGCCATTGATACCCGGCAGAAACATCAGCCCTGAAATAAGGGGAAGCGGTTGCTCCATTATAATCTCCAAACAAAGGAAACACTTTCGAAGAACCATCGGGGAGAGCGTAATTGTATGCGCCGATGAGGGCTGTATAAGGAGCTCCCTGGGCAGC
This sequence comes from Flavobacteriales bacterium, assembly GCA_046303175.1. Lineage (GTDB taxonomy): Bacteria > Bacteroidota > Bacteroidia > Flavobacteriales_D > Sanyastnellaceae > JAIBBG01. Next base: position 30,495 of record JBKCGW010000049.1, on the reverse strand, counting down.
AACGAGCAGCAACGATGCGTTCCAGCCGCGTTTCTTCCATTCGTATACCACCTTTCCTTCTGCCGCTCGGTTGTAGGTTTCGCGAGTAAACAATTGCTCAAAACCTTCATAAGTCGACTCAGCCAGCAATCCGGTGAATGAAGCCATCACTCGATGGGGCGGCTTCTCCCATTGCAATGCAATATCCAATCCCCTCATTTGGGCCTTTCCTGTGTAGAATCCAACAAACCCAGTATTGGTGTATTGACCCGCGGCGGCATTCAGCACCTGTCCTGTCGTTCGTTTTAAATATGCCTCTGCATCCAGGTTCCACCTGCCAAACGTACAGTTGAATCCAACCATTGCTTGATCCGTTTGCAGCATGGGAAATGTAGTTCCGGCCAACTGCCATTGGTCGGGAACATTCTGATAAAGACTTTGATTGGTAATACGTTGCACAAACTGAGCAGAACGGGCTACGGCCATCTTCCAGAAAAGCTCCTGTTCCTTACAATCATATCTCACTGCAAGTTTTGGTTCATATACCCATTGCGTGCCCTCTTTAACATAGGCATTCGCCCGTAAACCCGGTTGCAACCGCCAACGCGAGAAACGCCACTCATCGCCTGCGAAAACAGTCAAGACATAACCATCATCTTCCAGTGACATTTCATTCAATCCCGATTCGCGAGCCTTTTCGGATGTGGCCATTCGATTGAATGAAACACCCGCCTTCCAAGAGTGATTGCCTGTGCGGTAGTTCCATCGATGAAGAACCGACCAATCATTCAGCACAACATCACGGAAAGAAAAACGCGTGCTATCGGTAGCAAACAAGTTATTTCGAATCGAGTCGGTTGAGAAATAAACTCCCTGAAACGACGAAAAGCCAACGCTGGTGAGCGCGTCTACGTTTTGGGATGGCCTGAAGATCCATCGCATCGCTGCTCCTTTGTTGGTCTTGGACGCTTCATCGCTGTAGCGTATATCTGTTGCATTCACTATTTCAGCTCCCGAAGTATCAGCATAATTGAAACTCAATTCATCACGCGATGCATAGAAACTGGCGTTGAAATGATTCCTTTGAGAAGGTCGATACGTAAATTTTGCATGCAAGTCCTGAAACAACAACTGAGGATCGAAGAGGACCTCTTCAACATCCTCAACAGAATTGGATGCCGACACAATCGACGCGGAATACAATGTTTGGAATAGTTCCTTGTAGGCGGGGCCCTTCAGCCAATCGGTAATTGAGCGTCTACCGCATACAAACAAGCTCGCTTTATCGGTTGTATCAAGAGGTGTTTCAAATGCTCCCGACAAACTCATTGTACCAAGCTCTATATGCCCGGCGGGTTTTCGTAGATCACCCTCTTTACCAATCACCTCAACAACCCCCGCAGCACGCCCGCCATATTCAGGATCTACCAGGCACTTATGCACGCGCATGGATTTCACGGCTTGTGCATTCAGTGCCGGAAACATTCCAAAGAAATGATCCTGGTGATATACATTGAATCCATCCAACAAGAGTTGGCTTTGATCGGAAGAACTTCCGCGAATGAACAAACCATTGCTATTTTCTTGAACGGCGCTCACACCCGGTGCAAATTGAGCCGGACGAAACACATCCGATTCACCTACGCCCAAGAGCAAACCCGACAAACCGGGATTGATTGTTATCACCGATGGATCAGGCTCCATGAGCAGCGGTTTTACGGAGGTTGCCCGAATCTCCACATCCGGCAAAAGCTCATTTGCAGGAACGAGTTCAAGGTTGAGTGTTCGAGGTGCATCCTTCCAATTAAAAGGAATTCGCAGCGCTGTATACCCAAGAAACAATACCACCAACGTATCGGAAGTTACCTGTCCATTGTAAAACAAATGAAACATACCATCCGCATCGGAACCTGCACTCACACCGGAAACAATGGCTGCTACCGAAGCGAACGGAAGGCTTTCCTTTGATAATCGATCGGATATCCGACCTGATAGATTCTTATTTCGCGATGGATTACCTTCAATTGGGTTCACCGTTTCGAATGCGGGCGCCGGGAAAATGATGCACGTGCTGTTAAGCCATCGAAAGCGGAAAGGAGTCTTGGATAGTAATTGAGTGATTGCAACATCCAAAGGGGTGGCATTAAAATTCCCTGTAAAGGAATATTGAGCGAGCTCATAACTATCGAAAGCAAACTCTACATCGTATGCTTGCGACCAGTCATTCAGAACCGTGGTTATCGAAGTATTCTTGAATTGCGCGGTAACTGCGATTTGTGCAGCAGCTAACCATGAAAAACATAACAAACCAAGTGTGATGAGGAAAGCTCTCATAACCGTTTACAATTCGGTGCCCAACTGATCCCTGAATATCTGAAGCACCTTACTCATTCGCTTTTCAATAGCCTTTACCGATAAACCCAGTCGATCGGCAATTTCCTGATAGGTCAAATCCTCGAGCCTGTTCATGAGGAAAACTTCCCTTCCTCCATCGGGCAATCCGGCAATCACCTGTTGCAACTTCTCCTCATACTCCGCCATTTCGGCAATTTTTTCAGGCGTATCATAATCACGGTCGTTCGATCCCTGCTTTTGAAAACGATACAGCAATTGCTGCCGTTTTTGATAATTGATCGTTTGATTTTGAGCAATCTTGTAGAGATAGGCCTTCAACGTCACTAGTTCCACCCGCTCTCTGTTTTCCCACAGTTTTATAAATGCATCCTGCGCCAGATCCTCGGCCAACTCCATATCTCCGCATCGGTAATAGATAAAATTCCTGACTGGCTTATACCAATCGCTAAAGGCACGCTGAAATTCAGCATGTGTAAGAACGTTGGCAGAACCGGATGCAGTCATAAATGGGTCGAGGGTTGCAGGTTTCGACGTTGGCAATGATAGTGTATAGACTGATAATTGAAAAACCTAGTTGCACCTATTCAAAATTGACAGGGTTTTATACTTTTGTCGGTAGCAGTCAATGACACTGTGCAACTTATGGAATCCACCACACTGATTATAGGAGCTTCGGGTCAAATCGGAATTGAACTGACCATGGCTTTGAGGCAAAAGCTGGGCAACACGAACGTTATTGCCTCCGATATTCGTCCAACGACCGAAGCCGATTTACTGAACGGCCCTTACGAGATACTCGATGTGCTGAATCGGGAAGCACTCCTGGCTGTCATTGAAAAATACAATGTGGGCGAAGTCTATTTGCTTGCCGCATTGTTATCGGCCACTGCAGAAAAAAATCCGGAGTTTGCCTGGAAACTGAACATGGACGGACTTTTCAACGTGTTGGAGTTGGCCCGTGAGAAAAAAATCAGCAAAGTGTTCTGGCCCAGTTCCATTGCCGTTTTCGGGCCAAGCACACCCCGTCACGCTACACCGCAGCATACTACAATGGAGCCAACCACAGTATATGGCATTTCCAAACTGGCAGGTGAGCGCTGGTGCGCCTATTATCACGAGCGTTATGGTGTGGATGTGAGGAGCATCCGTTATCCGGGTCTTATCGGCTACCGCTCTGAGCCGGGCGGAGGCACGACTGATTATGCAGTAGATATTTTTTACAAGGCCATTGAACAAGGTTCTTACACCTGCTTCTTGAAAGAGGATACCGAATTGCCTATGATGATGATGGAAGACGCCATCCGTGCCACCATCAGTATCATGGAAGCTCCTGCAGAAAGTATTCGAGAACGCGGCGGCTACAACATTGCCGGATGCAGTTTCACCCCGGCACAACTGGCAACCATCATCCAGCGTTCATTGCCTGAGTTCTCCATAAGCTATGCTCCCGATTTCAGGCAAGCGATTGCGGATTCTTGGCCCGCAAGCATCGACGACAGTTCTGCAAACAACGATTGGGGTTGGAAGAGTCACTTCGACACCGAAAAGCTCTGTGCCACTATGCTTTCGGAAATCCGTAAAAAAAAAGACACACCAATTGAAACTCCCGCATAGTTCACTCGTATAGGTGCCATACTCGCTCCGGTGAGAACTAACCTAATACGAAAAACTATATGCGATTTTCAACGGAAATCACTCGTAAGCTATGTTCATGCGTAGCATTCATCTGGATTACAATCCAATCGGCACAAGCCCAACAACACAACACGTGCGATGCGCGAGGCCTGAAACAAGGCACATGGGTAATTAAAGGATCCATGCTCAAAGACCCATCTTTTGCTGCAGAAGCCAAAGTAGAAGAAGGCGGTTACCTCAACAATGAAAAAGAGGGTTTATGGAAACGCTATTGGCCCAATGGTGCTGTTCGCTCGGAAATTTATTATGAGAATGGCAAACCCCACGGCCCATACAAAACTTACTATGCAAACGGAAAAGTGGAAGAAACAGGTCGCTGGCACGAAGGAAAATTGACCGATCGCTACCAACGCTACCATCAAAATGGTACCTTGAAAGAAGACTTCACGTACGATAGCGAAGGCAATCGACAAGGGAAGCAACAATACTATCACGACAATGGAACCTTGGCCGTTGAGGTAGAAATGCAAGAGGGCATTGAGCACGGACTTCAGAAGCGATACGACGAGCAAGGACAACTCATGGAAGAGCGCCACTTCGATCATGGTAAATCGAAAGCCGGAGGTGTTAAGTCGTATATGACTCCGCAGCAAACCAAGGCCGCACAAATGAGCGAAGGCGTTATTGGAGTCGGCGAAGAACGCAAAACGAATGCAGCCCAGGCATTCGACCCCAATGGGTACAATGTGCTCTACGATAAAAACGGAAACATTTGCGTATCAGGTGATTTCATGAATGGCAAGCTGTATAACGGACGTGTGTTTCATTACGACTCGAATGGCTTGAAATCGGGAACTGAAATCATCACCCGTGGAAAGAGCAACGGCAAACTCGGTTCTGAGAACAACGCTCAGTAATCAAGAAAAGAGCAGAAAATAATCAAACAGCCACCGCTCATAATGCGGTGGTTTTTTTATGCATAAGGGCGGAATAAGCTATTTACTTTGTGACATGGAACAGCAATTACACATTTACAACAGCATCAATAGAGAAAAGGAACGTTTTGAACCCATCACTCCCGGCCACGTAGGCATGTACGTCTGTGGACCAACAGTGTATAGCGATGTGCACTTGGGGAACGTACGCACGTTCATGACGTTCGATATCGTGTATCGTTATTTATTGTTTTTGGGATACAAGGTGCGCTATGTGCGCAACATCACGGACGTAGGCCACCTTACCGGCGATTCGGACGACGGGGAAGATAAGATTGCCAAAAAGGCAAAACTGGAAAATCTGGAGCCTATGGAGGTGGTTCAGAAATACACCAACGGTTTTCATGATGTGATGCATGTATTCAACATTCTCAATCCATCCATCGAACCTACGGCCACCGGTCATATCATCGAACAAATCGAAATGATCCAAGACATCATTGGCAATGGTTTCGCCTATGAAAGCAATGGATCGGTGTATTTCGATGTTCGGAAATTCAACGAAAAATATCCTTACGGAAAACTGTCGGGCCGTATCATCGACGAGTTATATACCAACACGCGCGACCTTGACGGACAAGATGAGAAGCGTGACTCGCTCGACTTTGCACTTTGGAAAAAAGCCGACGACAGCCATCTCATGAAATGGAATTCGCCTTGGGGAGTTGGTTTTCCCGGATGGCACATTGAATGCTCTGTGATGAGCACAAAATACCTGGGAAAATCATTCGACATTCACGGAGGTGGTATGGATTTGAAATTCCCGCATCACGAATGCGAAATAGCGCAAAACGTAGGTGCGACAGGTCATGAGCCCGTTCGTTACTGGATGCACGGCAACATGCTCACTGTGAATGGAAGAAAAATGGCCAAGAGCGAAGGCAACGGATTCACCCCTGAAGAGTTGATCACGGGTAATCACAAGTTGCTCGACAAAGGCTACAGCCCCATGACTGTTCGCTTCTTCTTCCTGATGGGACACTATGCAAGCACGCTCGACTTCAGCAATGAAGCATTGCAAGCTGCCGAAAAAGGATACAAGAGAATGTGTGCTGCTCTGAAGTTGATTGATCAGATTCCTTCATCCTCAACTTCCGAATTCGATGCGGCAGCATGGCGTCAACTATGCATTGATGCAATGAATGACGACTTCAACACACCGATCGTCATTTCTCATTTATTTGAAGGCGTTCGTGTAATCAACTCGGCACGAGAAGGCATTTTGAAAATAACAGCCAACGATATTTCGCTTCTGCAATCGACCTTTCAATCCTTTTTCTTCGACATACTCGGCTTGAAAAACGAAGAAGGCGGTGCCGATAATTCGAAGCTCACCAATTCATTGATGGAGGTAATCCTTGCGCTTCGCAACGATGCCAAAGCAAATAAGGACTACGCGACTTCCGATAAACTTCGCGATGCATTGGCAGCAGTACAAGTTAAAATTAAAGACTCGAAAGAAGGAACCAGTTGGACCTACGAAGGCTAACGAACCTGATTACAAACCATGAAAGCAAAACAAATTGGTGCGATTGCATTGATAGCCTTGTTTGCGGGAAGTACGCTCTATGTAGGCTGCAATGACGACAAGAAACCCCAGCCCGCAGAGCGCAAAACGCAACCGGAAAAGAAAGAGATAAGCGCCCCCCTGTTTCAAGCCGACAGTGCATTTGCGCACATTGAAAAACAAGTTGCATTTGGCCCTCGTGTGCCCGGCACACAGGCACACAAGGCGTGTGGCGATTGGCTGGTTGGTTACCTGAAAGCGGCAGGCGCAACAGTTACAGAGCAAAGTACAACCTTGAAAACTTTTGAGGGCACTACTATTCCCGTGCGGAATATCATCGGGTCATTCAATCCGGAGAAAACCAATCGAATTATGCTCTGCGCGCATTGGGATAGCAGACCCTATGGCGACAAAGACAAAGACTCCCAAAAATGGAATAAACCCATCGATGGTGCCAACGACGGAGGCAGCGGTGTGGGAGTATTGCTGGAGATAGCAAGGCAATTGCATTCCGTACCCACTCAAGTAGGAATCGACATTGTCTTGTTCGACGCTGAAGATTTAGGAACCGCAGAATTTGCAGAAGGAAAGCAGGAGGTTCTCAATGACGGCTTCACATCGAGTTGGTGTTTAGGCTCACAATATTGGGCGAAACAAAAACACACCGACAACTACAATGCGCGCTTCGGAATCTTGCTCGATATGGTAGGCGCAGAAAATGGCACATTCAACAAAGAGAAATTCTCGATGCAAAGCTCTCCCGACGTTGTGAACCTCATTTGGAATACGGCTAACAAACTCGGCTATGGTGCAACGTTTACAACCGATGAAATTGAAGGTGTCGTTGATGATCACGTATTCGTTACCAAAGGAGGAATTCGCTGTATCGATATCATCGATACTAAGCCTCAAATAATGGCCATGGGCCTTGGCGGATACGTGTTTGGTTCATACCATCACACGCACAACGACAATATGAGCATCATCGATAAGAGCACACTCACAGCTGTAGGACAAACCGTATTGCAGGTCATCTACAATCAATAAAAAATTAGAAGTCCATGTTCAGCGATAGGTAGAACACCCTATCCATTACGCGACCATCATCGACGCCCCATGCCCAGTCGGCGCGAACGAAGTATCCGAGCAAGCGGGAATGAAGTCCGAAACCGTAACCATACACAACGGGTTCGCGGTTGTTGGTTATCGATACGGTAACCGGATTTTGAATTACATCCGTTCGGTTGAACAAGTTGTTATCCGAGTACGGATTCCAGCCTGTCCAGGCGCTCCCCGCATCGAAGAAAGTCACTACCTGAAAATTCTCTATGAAATCACTTTTTATCGGATTCTTAGCGAAATACTTAAACACAGGCATGCGCAATTCTGCGTTGGCAACCACTGCTGAATTTCCATTTCGTGCATTCACATAAAATCCGCGCACGGGCCCAACGAATGACTGGAATCGATACGGTTCATCCGGGTTAATGGGCGTTGCATTATCGACCCGTTGAAACAACCAATTGTCGACCCCTCCGAAATAGTTCAAGACCTTCTGAGCTCCGAAAGAACTTGTACCGGCCATTCGGAACGCAGCAATAAAGTTGCGATGGATGGGCTGGTAATGACGCATGTCAAACCCTACTATATTGATATCTGTTCGTTCCTCCATGTTGGGCTGCTGATAGCGCTCTACCCATGCCTTAGCTCGCGTGCCGTTGTATAAGTTCAACCCTTTTGAAATGGTATTGTCAAAGACGTATTCAATCTTCAAAGCGAGATTCATTTCCGTAACGTTCGGTGACTCGAGGCTCACCAAGTCATTCGATTGACGAACCGCGCGATCCATTCGCACATCGCCCCTGATACGCACTGAACTTACCTCGCTGAATGGATACTTAACGCTATATGCAACGTCGTTGCTTTGCAGCTTCACAATGTCGACCCCTTGTTGCACTCGTTGCGACTGCCTGGAGAAAATGAGTTTTCTATCCCAACGATCTTTCAATCGTTCGAAACTGATTCCATATTCAGAGTTGTCGAGACCCCAATTGGCGCGGAATCCGCCGACCACCTTATAGTCTTCGAACAAATCCGAAACACCAAATTGTGTAAATCCGGAAAGGCCCGGAGAAATGCTCGTTGGAGAAGGACCCGCATAATTTTGATAAATCGGGTTGAAGAAATTATTGCTCATTTGAGCAACCGCCTTGTCAGCAGCAAAATTCAGTCGGTAATTTCGAGAGCGTGGCAAAACGAATTCTTGCAACGTATCCGGATTCAATGTCTTAATCTTGGTACCAGCCTCCTGCACACGGGCCGTTTCCTTCTCCAGTGTATAATCGAATCGCTCATCTTCAAAAATGTAGTTGTCGATATCGACATCACCCTTGCTGATTGTATCGGCTGAAATTCGCAAGCGATCTGTCAACCCAATCTGTTCTTCGCCTTCAGACGCTGATTCATTCGCTTGTGCTCCGTCATATACATCACTTGAACGATTGCCCAAAACAACCCAAGGACGTCCTGCTTTTCTAAAGCCCTGGATGAAACGGCCATCAGTTGAATTGAACTGATAATCGTGAACGTCGCGTTGATAAGAGTTGACACGCTTTGTAATCGTGAAATACCTATAATGTATCGCCGTATCAATAGCACTTACAGCACTATCCACATAGGCCACCGATCGATTTCGGAATCCATTTTCATCTGCTAAAAACGTGTAGTACTTTTCGCTGTACTCGAAGGGTACAGACTCATTGATACCGGGCGTTTCAGTTATCCGGTCCAAAAATTTAGAGCGATTCTCCAAATCGAAAATAAATACGTCGTGCTCCAATTTCATCAGCGGAAACTCATCCGTATTGGTTCGCAACGTATCATCAGCACGATTAGAGGTGAAAATGATTCGTCGGCCGCCTTCAATGAAAGATGGGTTCAAATCATCCCAGCGATCCTTGGTTAGTTGCTCGAAATTATTTCCAATTACCTGGTATAGGAACAAATCGGTTTGACCTCTATTGACGGCGCTTAGCACCATCCTCTTCCCATCCGGACTGTATTGCATGGAGTTTATTTTCTCGATGAGAAAAAGTTCCTTCTGCGTATGCTTTTTTTCCGCGATGGTATAATTTCCTATCCATGCATTCGCTCGCTTCTCAAAAATGTACGTGAGTATTTCTCCCGAAGGGTGCCACGCAAGCACCGGAAATGTTGTGTCGGGAATTCGCTCCATGCGAGGCTCTCGCTTGAGAATGCACTTCCGTGTTTTAGTTACTGTATCATAAATCCAAATACGATACTGACCCAATTCATGCGTCACATAAGCAATATACTGACCATCCGGAGAGAGGGTGAAATGGGAGTAACTATATCTCTTCTTGTACTTTACCTGAACATCTCCCAACATTCTTTCATTCTTGCGAAAAGCACTTACTTCATCGCGAGAAGGAGTAGAGGGTAGCCGAATCTCTGCGGGCAACAACTCGGTTCGAGTAGCCCCAGCCTTTTCCTTGTAGAAATTGACGTACTCCTGAGACAGTTGATCCAGGGGCAACCCGAGCACATACAAGAATCCACTCTCTACATTGCGACTCGCCTGAGCCATGTAGAGAATGTTTGGAATTACATTTTGCCCATACACTTCAGCGATGAAATTCCAGAAGGTCTGTCCGGCCAGTCGAGCATCGTCACCTTCAAACTGATTGAAACTTTTGAATTTGTTCGACTTCACCAAGTCCTTCACAAAGGTTGAGCTTTCCGTTGAAATACCGTTCGCAGCATAAGCAATGATTCCTTCTTCAAACCATTTAGGAACTGCGAGCAAAGTAGAATTTTTAAGTACGTCCTTCCAGTTACCACCATACACCAATTGCGCAAATAGCACGCGCGCTATATTCTCGCGTATTTGCTTTTCTAGCAGCGCATGCTCGCCCTCGTAGTAAGTAAACATTTTGCTACCTACAATTTTAGCAGCACCGCCGATGTTGAACTGATCATCGCCGGTAAGACCTAAATTGCTTTGCCTGAATTCACTTTGATTGAGATAGGAAAGCACTTCAATCTTTTCCTCGATGGTGTAATCAAAAAATTGCTGCAGTTCCTTCAGGTTTCGCTCGCACGACATTAACGTATACTGCGCTAATTCTTCACCGCCGATATAGTAGTAGACTTCAAAATTTTCCGATGGATAATAAAACCAGGTAAACTCGCGATACTGAACACGGTTTTTACCAAACTCCATGTTGGTGCCTTGATAGAATTGTGCGCGGACCTGAGGGACACAACATCCGACAACCAAGCATAACCAAGTAATATGTTTAAGGAGTTTAACCATCCCAAGCACTAGCTGCTAAAATAGCGGTTTAATCGCTTAAAAAACTCACGACCTTTGTCACTTTCACATTGCATACAAGTACATCTCAACATGAAAACACCCCTCCGCATTGCGCAGTTCACTTTCAACGCTTTCTCAGAAAACACCTATGTAGTGGCAGATGAGTCGGGCAATGCAATCATTATCGACCCCGGCATGACAGATCCGGATGAAGACTCCGTGCTGTTTGAATACATTGCAGATGAAAAGCTAACTCCACGACTCATCCTGAACACCCATTGCCACATCGATCATATCTTGGGGAATAGTTCCACGGCACGTCAATATGGAATCCCTTTGCGCTGCCACGAGTTGGAAATCCAGGTTATTGAACGTGCAGCATCAACCGCCATGATGTACAGTATCCCCTACCGACCTTCCATACTTCCTGAAAGTACGCTGGTTGAAGGTGAGCAAGTATGCGTAGGATCCATCACCCTCGACACACTATTTGTTCCGGGTCATGCCCCGGGCCATCTCGCATTTGTATGCCATGAAGAGCGGGTTGTATTTTCAGGCGATGTACTTTTCAAGGGCAGTGTGGGGCGTGTCGATTTTCCCGGTTGCAATGCCCAGGACTTGGTGCATTCCATACAAACCAAGATGTATGCACTGCCCGATGATTACACCGTGTTCTCCGGTCATGGACCTGAAACCACCATTGGCGCTGAGAAAAAAGAGAATTTCTTTGTTCGTCCGGATTGGTCAGGCCTATGAGTTGGCCTTCTTCAAAGTGAAAGCAAAGGTGCTTCCCACACCTTCAGTACTTCGAACGGAAATGCTTTGATTGTGGCTATCCACAATATGCTTGCAAATAGCAAGACCTAGTCCCGATCCACCTTCGTTGCGTGAGCGGCTTTTGTCAACGCGGTAGAATCGCTCGAAAATACGGGGTAGATGTTCCATGGCGATACCTAGTCCGTCATCAGCAATTTCAATCAGCACGTTGTCGTCCATGTCATAGTATCGAACGCGTGTTTCTCCGCCTTCTCTTCCATATACCACACTATTCACCAGAAGATTTACAAACACCTGCTGAATCCTTTTCTTATCTGCCATCACCCATATTGGCTTTTCTGTGGGCTGTCCCAGTCGGAGCGTCACAGAACGCTCCTGAGCCTGATTCTCCAGTAATTCTATCGTTTGCTTGGTGAGTTCAACTACATCGAACTTACTTAATTCAAGTTGCATGTTGCCGCTCTCGATACTAGCAATTTGATCGAGATCCTTCAACAAATCAATCAACCGCTCACAACTTGCATTGGCGCGCTCGAGGAACTTTCGATTGAGCGCAACGTCATCCAATTCTGTTTCGAGCAATGTCTCGATATAACCTTGCACATTAAAAACAGGGGTCTTTAGTTCATGTGCCAAATTGCCGATGAACTCACGACGATAATTTTCAGCACTTCGCAGTTCCTTCACCTCCTGAATTTTTCGATCCGCCCAATCAGCAACTTCCTTATTGATAATATTGAGCACATCTTCGCTCATTTGAATTTTCGGACGCGCATCACCCTGACTTTTCAGTGTGTGAATGGTCTTATAAATAATCTTTACCTTGTGATACAGGAATCGTTCGATGAGGTTGTATACAATTCCGTATGAAATAGAGAAGCCCAGAGAAAGAAGTATCAGAAGCGGCACGAATGAGAACTCACGCTCCAGAATATAAATAAGCAAAAAATAGGTGAGGGCCAAAAGGCCCGTGATAAGCGCCGCCGAAGCAAGCGCTACCTGACGAGGTGTTCGAACAGTGATTTTACTCACGGTTCAAATTTATATCCTACTCCTTTAATTGTTTTGAAAAAATCGTCGCCTAGTTTTTCTCGCAGTTTACGAATGTGAACATCAATCGTTCTGTCGCCTACGATAACGTCGTTACCCCAAACGCTCGATAAGATATTCTCTCTGGTGAAAACTCGGCCCGGCTGAGAGGCAAGCAATGCCAACAATTCAAACTCCTTTTTTGGCAAGGAAAGTTCAACACCGTCCTTGTACACCACGTAACGTTCCTTATCAATCACGATTCCATTCAAATCGCGCTTCGGCTGCTCAGCAACCGGTGCAGTACCTCTTCTCAAAAGTGCCTTCACTTTAGAAACCAACACTCTTGGCTTGATTGGTTTGGATATGTAATCATCCGCACCGGCATCGAATCCTGCAATCTGACTGTAATCCTCGTTGCGAGCGGTTAGAAAAGCGATGATAACGCTTTTCAACTTGGGATCATCGCGCAGCTCACGACAAGTTTCCATGCCATCCATTTCAGGCATCATCACGTCAAGCAAAATCAAATCCGGCTCATGGGCTCTCGCCAACTCTAAGCCCTTACGACCATTGGGTGCTGTATACACTTCGAAGCCTTCGCGTTCGAGATTGAAGCCAATCATCTCAAGGATATCCGGCTCATCATCTACCAATAGTATTTTTTGCTTGCTCATTAGGGTTGATTTTAAAGCAACTTTCTGCGCCACAAAGCAAGCCCATACAAGTTACGGCAAGGTTAATTGATTATTAACCGATGCAAAAAGAATGACTTGCCCAACCGATATTCGCTGCTATAATCAGAGGTTAAAATTAAGGCATTGAAAAATTACTTCTACGGCAAAACAATTTGGGTTACAGGGGCAAGTTCCGGTATTGGCGAGGCGCTGGTATATGCGCTTTCCGAAAAAGGGGCGAACCTCATTATTTCAGCCCGAAGAACCTCTGAGTTAGAACGCGTAAAACAAGCATGTGCACACCCGCAGAGTGTCGATATTCTTGCCATTGACCTTTCCTCCGAAGAATCCGTCAAAAGCGCCATTGCAACCTGTTTGAAAGAACATGCACGCATCGATATGCTCTTCAACAACGGAGGAATAAGTCAGCGCGCCGAGGCAATCGACACCGATATATCCGTCGTTCGACGCATGATGGAGGTTGATTTCTTCAGCAATATCGCGCTTTCGCAAGCGGTTGCCCGTCATATGAAATCAACCGGTGGTGGACATCTGATAATTACTTCCAGCCTCATGGGTAAATGGGGATTTTACTTACGCTCGGCCTATGCGGCTGCCAAACACGCGCTTCATGGCTACTATGATTCCATGCGCATGGAGGTTGAACCGCACAACATTCGAATAACACTCTTAACGCCCGGTTTCATCGCCAGTGATATTTCCAAACATGCCCTGAATGATCGGGGTGAATCAACGGGAGAGATGGACAACAACCAGGCAGGCGGAATGAGCACCTCACAATGCGCTGAGGCAATTCTGAAAGGTGTTGCTGCCGGAAAGACCGAGTTTGGTATCGGAGGAAAAGAGCTGCTAGGGTTAAAACTCCGTCGGTTTGTGCCAGCACTTTTTGAAAAGATCCTGCGCAAACAATCAGCCCGATAACCTAGTCTTTAATGCGCGAAAAGCGCAATGCCTTTAGCATAAAATCAGGAAGTGGTTTGAGAGGGTCGCGCTTTTCTACATTCAGAAATATGCCCCACTTTTCAATGATGGGCACTTTGTAAACTTCAATCATTTCAATGAGTGTGCGATCATCGTCGTGAATGTAGGTGCAATGCACTTTTGTGTTACCCATGCTCAATGCATTGCTGCTATCACAAGTAAAACCATATCCGGCACCGGCCAATTCTTCTCCCAATGCCTTCATCCCTTTCACATCAAAGCCTATGTGAGCAAATCCGGTATCAGCCCAAATACGGTCCTCGAAAATGAAATTCCCTTTGCGATCCATCGCTTGAACAAGCTCTATATAGGTTTTACCTGTTACGCGTGCGAAGCCTCCACCGGGCTGATTTCGTTGCGTAAGCAATACGCGACGATACGTTTGAGCACCCGATGGCAATTCACTCCAATCCGAAAACGTTTGCGTTCTGTCGTACACTACTTCATCGAATCCGAGGATACCGGCATATAATTTCAACGCCTTCTCCATATCGGATACACCCGTGGTGCAACCCAATACGCCACCGCTGTGATGACCGCTATTGGTATACCATGAATCACCTTGCAGATACTGCCAGATGTTGCCATCAGGATCTTGAATGTAGAACGTATCACGCCCCATCGGGTCCTTCTGAATAGCGGTCAATCCATCGGCTCCTTCAGCCTTACAGAATTGATGCGAGGCCTGCAAATTCTTGCATTTCACCTGTGTAATAAAAATACCCAAATCGCCCACTTGCACCGGGTGTTTAGCCTTCACCGGCTCAAACGATGTTGGTCGGATGACTTCGATAGCACAACCGCCTTGGAGATTCATCACCATGCTTGCACGCTTGGTGATGGTGACATTTCGCGTGTAAACATCCATGAGCGGTGCCGGTTGAACACTATCGAAAAAAGGAATATCGAGTCCGAAAAACTTGCGATAGAATCGCAACGAACGATCCATATCTCCCACTGCAACGCCAATGTGTTGCAAGCCGTTAATTCTTTTGTACATCACTTTTCAAATAAGGGATTCTACTCAACCATTGGATAACCTCCTTGCGGTGCTCCAACCAATTTTTGTATTCATCTGTATTGCGAAGGCCTCTCACACGCAAAGCGTGCGCAATATGTTTGGCATTTCGCCACCAAGGCAACGTAAGCAAACCGGCAGGCACTGAAAGCCAAACCAGATTGGCGAGATTGGATTCTACACCGGCCCATCGTGCGATGCCATATATCGCGCATAAATAAATCGGGGTAATGAATGTCCAAAACGAAATTCGAATTGAATTGCGAAACAGCGTGTCTTTGATCACGGTATGCACAAATCGCTCTGTGAACAGTTGTAGCGGCCAAAAAACAAGCGCTGCCAGCAATGCGAAGGGGAAGCCCAAAAGCAAGAACAGAACATGGAAAAAGCCGATACGTGATGAAAACAAATCCTCATCAATCTTCAATTGATGAAGGCCGGTTCTATAGCGATTTACTTCGTGATTCAGGAACGGATGATGCTCCTTCGCATTATCGAGTTCAATTGCCATTGCATGAAAAGCCTCATACTTCTGCAACAACGTCTTTTCGCTCAGCATGGAATCCAATAGTGGTTTCAATGCAAGTATCTCCGCGTGTACATCATCACTATCGATGTGTATCATTAGTTTGCGCAAAGCTGAATGTACAGTGTCCGTTATCTCAGCGTGTAACTTCGCATGCGGAGTCTCAGGGTTCAGGAGGAATTGATCTACTTCAATGGGCTCTCCGAATTTCACAATCAGATTTTTCTGTGGATCATAAAAGCTTTCGTAATCCAAGCCAACGGGAAGAATACACAGGTTTCTCACACCCGATTCATGCGCGCCGATAACCAAGCGAGCAAGTCCCTTTTTAAGCGGCACAAGTTGTTTCTTACCGCGGTGAGTTCCCTCCGGAAAAATTCCAATTACCGCATTATCCTTTAAGCGTGTGTAGCACTGCTGGAAAATTTCATTGTTGCGATCGTGCAAGTTTGCCACACGATCACGCTCACGGTATACGGGAAGCATGTTGATGCGACGAAGAAAACGATTCACAAGTGGTTGCTTAAATACATCGGCACGTGTAAGCCAATGCAATTGCGACGTTGTTGAAACGCAAAGAACCACAGGATCAAGCAATGCGTTCTGATGATTCGCAACAATAATCACCGGACGATTTTTAGGCACACGATGAGCTCCGGCAATAACGACACGTCGAAAAAAGAAATGGATACCCGACCACACAAAGGGTCGCAGCATCTCGTAATGGATTGATTTTTTTAGCGCCAATAGAATAGTGAAATTGAATTACTCGTTGTAGTTCAGGACCTTGTGCCCTCCTTCCATCAAGTAGCGATCGCGTTTGAATAATTCAACATCAGCCTTTACCATTTCACTTACCAGTTGTTCCAGTGAGTGCTTGTGCTGCCAGCCTAGTTTCGTTCGCGCCTTGGCCGGATTACCAATGAGAAGATCAACCTCGGTTGGTCTGAAATATTTCGGATCAATTTCAATAAGAACCTTTCCTGTCTTTGCATCGAGTGCCTTCTCATCCACGCCACTTCCCTTCCACTCAAGGGTGATCCCCACTTGGGCAAATGCCAAGTTGCAAAAGTGCTTCACACTGTGCGTTTCTCCGGTTGCAAGCACATAATCATCTGACTCGTCCTGCTGCATCATCATCCACATGCCCTCTACATAATCACGAGCATGCCCCCAATCTCGCTGCGCATCTACATTTCCCAAGTAGAGTTTGTCTTGCAAGCCCATGCTAATCTTAGCAACAGCGCGCGTAATCTTGCGAGTCACAAACGTCTCACCGCGCAACGGAGATTCATGGTTGAACAAGATTCCATTGCAAGCGTACATTCCATATGCCTCTCTGTAATTGCGCACAATCCAATAGGCATAAAGCTTTGCAACAGCATACGGGCTTCTAGGATAGAAAGGCGTTTCTTCCGTTTGAGGTACCTCCATTACCTTTCCATACAATTCACTGGTTGAAGCCTGATAGAATTTCGTCTTTTTCTCCAACCCCAAAATACGAATGGCTTCGAGCAAACGCAGCGCTCCGGTTGCATCCGCATTAGCTGTATACTCGGGAGTCTCAAAGGAAACCTGCACGTGGCTTTGTGCAGCCAGGTTGTAAATTTCATCAGGCATAGTTTCCTGAACGAGGCGAATCAAATTGGTACTGTCCGTCAAATCGCCGTAGTGCAGAAACATGTTCACACCTTTCTCATGTTGGTCTTTGTATAGATGATCGATGCGATCGGTATTGAACAAGGAACTACGTCGCTTCACTCCATGCACCTCATAACCTTTGCTCAAAAGCAATTCAGCCAGATACGCACCATCCTGCCCGGTAATTCCGGTAATAAGAGCTCTTTTCTTCATAGGGAGAAATTCAACCTCCAAATCTAAGGAGTTCTGATACAATTTCTGCAGCCTTGCTTAGGGGATGTACCTGTTTTACAACATAAGGAAACGCTTACTAGTCCTTTTCGAATTGAAGCTCACACAAGCGCTTATACATACCATCTGCCTTCATGAGTTCATCATGGTTACCTGTTTCCTGCACGCGACCTTGATCGAGGACAACGATTTGATCTGCCTTGCGAATGGTAGACAAACGATGGGCAATGACAATGGATGTTCTTCCCACCATCAATTTCTCGAGAGCATCCTGCACCAGGCGTTCGCTTTCACTGTCCAGCGAGCTGGTGGCCTCATCCAAAATCAAAATAGTTGGATTTCTCAGCACGGCTCGGGCAATGGCGATTCTCTGGCGTTGTCCACCCGAGAGTTGTATGCCTCTTTCACCAACGATGGTTTCAAACTTATCGGGAAATGCTTCGATAAAATCAAGCGCATTGGCCTTCCGCGCAGCCTCACGCACTTGCGTCAAATCAGCCCCGGGGGCTCCGTAGGCAATATTGTCGTAAATAGTACCTCCAAAGAGTATTACCTCCTGCGGCACAAACGCCATATGCTTGCGCAAATCGGTCAGTGAGTAATCCGCCGCGGGGCGATTATCGAAAAGAATTTCCCCCGACGTCGGAATATAAAAGCGTTGAATGAGAGACGCGATGGTTGATTTACCAGAACCTGAAGAACCTACCAGAGCTACCTGCTGACCGGCCTCCACGCGAAAAGAAACACCTCTGAGCACCTCTACATCTTGTCGTGATGCGTAGGTAAACATGAGGTTTTTCAACTCAATCGATCCATTCATGGGGGTAATTTGGGTGGTCTCCTCCAAGCCTACTGGCTCAGGTTCGTATCCCAAAATTTCCATCACGCTTTCAATAACCCCGATGCTCCTTTGAAGGGTTCCCATTTGTGCAGCAAGTCCTCCAATCGATCCGGCAACCAAACCGGTGATGAAAACGAACTTACCCAATACATCCTTGCCAATCTCGCCCGTCTCTTGCAGGTGCGCGCCTACGCCCATTACCAATCCCAACGCACCAAAAAGAAAAATGATTATAAACGTTCCAAACATGCCCCGCCAAACGGCACTGCGCATTGCAATTTCCTTGATGCTTCGAATGCTATTCAAGAAACGACCAGACTCGTATGCTTCGTTGGCAAAGCTTTTCACATTGACAATACCTGTGAGCGATTCATTAACGATTACGCTGCTCTCGGCTACTTTATCCTGTGTTTTCTTACCAATGGAGCGAATGTACTTTCCGAAGATCACCATGACAATCATGATTACCGGCAACGTGCACAGCATGACCAGCGTGAGCTTGTATGAATAGGACACAAGCCAGCCGATGCCCACCACGATGATAACCGTTTGACGAATAAACTCGGCGAGTGTTGTGGTAAGCGTCTCTTGAATAGTAGTAATGTCGCTGGAAAGTCGGCTCGACAAATCACCCACGCGTCGTTCGTTGAAGAATTGCATGGGCATTCGGATGATGGTTGCGAAGGCATCACGTCGCAAAGCAAGCATAGCATTTTCAGTCACGTACGAGAAAATGTAGACCCTGAAAAAGGAGAATATTCCTTGAATGATGAGCAACGCAACCAATGCCGAAAGCACGCGTGCTGTGCCGCCCCAATCCGAACCGGCAGGCAACCATTGCGACCAAGCACCGGTGGTAAATTCAGCCGAAGATTCAGGGCTTACCAATTGACCCAGCAAAGCCGTGATAACGATTACGAGCAATCCGGAAACTACCAATAGGAGCAATCCGATTGAAAACAGAAAACTATATGGCTTGATATACTTGAATACCCCGAGGGCGTTCAAAAAAGACTGTTTGGAGATTTTTTTCTTCTCAGGTTTCGATTCGTTGGCCACAATCCTCCAATAATTTGGTAAGCCGCAAAATTAGCACAGGTTCAACCTTTCGCCGACTGCAAGAGTTTTTTAGCCTTTTTGATTTGCTTATCCAGCTCTGTTTTTCGCTTGCGGGTGTACTCATCATCCATTTTCATCTGATCACTTTCAGGCTCATAAGCCATACGAACAAATGGCTCTTCGAGAATAGAAAAGTCAACTCCCTCCACCGCTCTAAACAACGAGACATCCATGGTTACATCGCGTGGTCTCTTTTCCTCCGGTAGCTGAGTGGCATCCACAAAAAGCTTTTTGTTTGCGAATGCGGAGCCTCCAAACCAAATCTCATACTCAAAACCGACCGGCAAAAAGAATGAATACAAACCATCGGCACCACCAAAAAAGGCGACGTACAATTCCTTGTTCTGATAAATTGCTATTTGCGTGTGGGCAGCAGGAACCTCGTTCCCGCTCAATATATCGTGGTGGTAAATTACTCCACTGATACGAAAATGATTCTCGGTAGACGGTGTCTTTACGATTTTTCGAAATTGAGCGTTCGCGGCGAAACCGGAAACCAACAAGAGTAGTGAAATTACATAAAATCTCATGGAATAAAGCAACGAAAAAGCGCCTGACATTTCAGGCGCTATTCAATTCGTTTTCAACAGGTCGTAGTTACTTCCCGTTCGCAACGAGCACGCCGTTAAGACGCTCATTGACCTCGTGCGCATAGTCCATGTTCCACTCCAGTTTTCCGCTGCGCTTATTGAATTTTGCAAGTGCCACCGGAGTGTAATTCATGAAGTTCATTCCTAGATACCCCCTATCCTTGAATAAGCTGATATCAAGCTCGAGATTTACAATAGCAAGATCCGCAGCACGCTCAAACCCCTTTGTATCAATCTGAACAACCTTGGTTACAAACGGTGCCTTACCGAATTTCAGCGTGAAAACAGAGTATCGGGGAAGATTGATACTGTATTTACCCTTAGGTCCCGACATTTCGGTAGCTACCAATTCCTCTCCCGACCATATTTCAATCGGAACGCCCATCACTCCCTTCTCGGTAGAATCGAGCAGATTCAACTCCAGAACATTCCCTTGAAATGTGAAGGTTTTTACTTTGGATTGTGCAAACACCCATTGGGCACAAAGCACAGCAGCCAGAATGGCAATAGTTTTTTTCATTGTTTAAGTCAGTTTACATCCGTGTATACCTGTGGTCTGGCCAAAAGGTTACGAATCGGATGTTGACTTTCGCGAACGCTTCTCGGGTTTCTCGTGAAAGAAATAACGAAAATCGAGTGTGAGATAATTACCACCGAGGTTTACATCAGTCCGCGTAGGGTCTTCATCCATCACAAAAACGACGCGTGTGGTACCAATGGGTTGAAATGGTCTGTGGTAGGATGCGCCCAGATAAAAATAGCCCTTGTCTTTTGTGCGCCATTCGAAACCATAATTGGCAAGCAAGGCAGGCTGAATCCAGCTGTTCTTGTATGTCTTTTGATAGAAGTCAAAACGTACCGTATCGCGGTATTCAAAGGTCGATGACTCAACATTGCTTGGATACAAATCGAGGGAAGCACCCGCACTGGCATTCATAAAAATCTCATCGGTCAACTTCACAAAAACCATTGCCTGAATGGGTATCTCATAGCATATGTAGCGAAATCGCAGTTGTTTTTCTTGCGGCAGTTGAGGATGGTCATAATGCAACGTGAAATTGCGCTGCACCATGCATATCCCCGATTCAAGACTCCAGTTGCGTGTTAACCCTTTGCGAACTACCATTCCGAAATTGACACCCGGATTGGGCTCAAAACGGACCTTCAAATTTTCAATTTCGGCGTTTTCCGTCCCGGTTCCGAAATACTTGCTCGGTATCATGGGTTTTAATTGAATACCCAAGGTTGTGACATTCACCTGAGCAAAAGAGACTGATGCTATCAAAAACATCAGCAATGAAACATGTATGGCCCTCCTTAGCTTCAAGAATTACTTTCTATCCATTTCGTTGCATATTCAAGCGGCCTTCTGTGTTGCTCCGGCCATTCTCCCTCAGGGTAACCAACGTATATCAAACCCAGGCAGCGATCACCCGGTTTTAATTCCAGGAACTGATGACACTCCGGTAAATTCAGCAACTTCGGTGTTGACCAAAACGTGCCGAGGCCATATGCAGTTGCCGTAAGCATCATGTTTTGAATGGCGCATGCAACCGCTTCTATTTCTTCCACTTCATCAATCTTTCCGCTAGGATCACGCTCCATGCATACTGCAACTACGGCCGAAGCCCGCTGCAGACGAAGGGACATACGATCAAACTTAGCCTGATTGAATTTTTCCGGAGGCGTGCTCAACTTATATAACCCCGGAATGAAGTCGCGAATTTTTAGCATGCCATCATTCATGTATACACGAAAACGCCATGGCTGCGTCATTCCATGAGTGGGCGCCCACAGCGCGTTGTTGAGCATGAGCTCTAGCTGCTCGCGATGCACCCTTCGCGATGAAAACTTCTCGGGTGTAATACTCCTTCGGTTCCGAATAACTTCGGTAATTTCACTCAAATTGTACTTCATGGTTGTGATAACCCCGCAAAGCTAATCGAGCATGTGTTTATACAATCATGCAAAAAGGAAGCTTCAGAAATGAATATCCAAGGGAAGTGCACTAGTACATTCGACGCACGAAAATTTCTATGAAAAAAACATACGTCATTACCGGTGCGGGTTCAGGTATGGGCCGCGCCACTGCAGAGTTGCTCTCACACAATCCTGATAACCGCCTGCTACTGGTGGGGCGCACCAGAACAGCATTGGAAGAAACTCTTTCCATGCTCGAAAATCGCATGAATCATAGTGTAGCTGATTTCGACATACGAGATGCTGCCGCCTGGAATAAGGCCATAGCCGCGCATTTCAACGCTCAAACGAATTTGTGTGGAATCTTCGCCAATGCGGGAATTGGAGGCGAAAACCACTACGGGCCTGATGATCGTTGGGAGGAAATCATCAGTATCAACCTAACAGGCACCTATGTGACCATCATGGAATTGCTGCCTCATTTGCGGAATTCTTCTGACGCATTTAAACACATCGTAATTACCTCCTCCTGCCTTGCACGATTTGGAGTACCCAACTACACAGGATATTGCACTGCGAAAACCGGTTTACTGGGTCTCACACGTTCACTATCGGTTCAGCTGGCTGCGGAAAAGATTCTGGTGAACGCATTATGTCCGGGATGGGTTGAGACAGAAATGGCTAAAGCCGGTATTCAGAAGTTGGCTGATCGTGGAGGCGAATCTTACAACGTGGAGTTTGATAGGCAAATGAGCTACGTGCCATTGGGGCGCATTTCACAGCCCGAAGAAATTGCGCGCATGGTTGCGTTTTTATTTTCGAACCAACAAACATCCATGACAGGACAAGGCATCGACATCAACAACGGATCATACATGCAATGAGAAAAATAGTTTACACCCTCGCCCTAATCGCCGGAAATCAAGTAGGTATTGCTCAAGGAAATTCAGCAACAACCGACTCTGCTATGATTGCCTCCATTTATAACGAAGTCATGCTACATGGCGAATGCTATGAGAACCTGCGCTATTTGTGCAAGTCCATTGGCCATCGCCTGGCCGGCTCTGAAAGTGCTGCGAAGGCCA
This sequence comes from Flavobacteriales bacterium, assembly GCA_046303175.1. Classification (GTDB taxonomy): domain Bacteria; phylum Bacteroidota; class Bacteroidia; order Flavobacteriales_D; family Sanyastnellaceae; genus JAIBBG01. The sequence goes on along the minus strand of JBKCGW010000049.1, from coordinate 7,232 downwards.
TCACTTGGGGGAAAACGACCCTCGAGAAATCATCGGCCGACAATGTATTTCTGATGCCGGTAGAGGTGCCTCACTGGACACGTGGCGCCTATGAATATGGAGGCTACACTACCAAAGGTCAACAAAAAGAAATTGCCCTGACGGCGCTTGGCGGATCTGTAGGAACAGATGGCAAGCAGATAGCAGCGGAAGTAATTGAAGTGAAATCTTTCGATGAATTAAAAGCGTTGGGAGAAGAAAAAGTTAGAGGAAAAATAGTCTTCTTCAACAAGGCTCTCGACGCTACACTTATCAATACAGGCGCAGCCTATGGAGGCGGGTATCCCATCCGCGGACAAGGACCCAGTGAAGCAGCAAAACTTGGAGCTGTTGCATGCCTGATACGTTCGCTTACGTTGGCCGATGATAACTATCCACATACCGGTGCAACGAATTACGAAAAGGACGTACAGCGCATACCTGCTGCAGCACTCAGTGCTGTAGCATCGCGTCAATTGAGTGAAGATTTGAAGAACGATCCTACACTTCAATTCAATCTTCAACTCTCCTGCGAAGCATTTGAAAGAACCATGCAAGCCAACGTCATTGCAGAGATTCGCGGAACTGAGTTCCCCAATGAATACATTACTGTTGGCGGGCACCTCGATTCCTGGGACATTGGAGAAGGAGCGCACGACGATGGAACCGGCATTGTTCAATCCATCGAAATGATTCGCGCACTAAAAGCCATTGGATACAAGCCCAAACGCACCATACGTGCGGTACTTTTCATTAACGAAGAGTTTGGAAACGATGGCGGGGAAACGTATGCGCGCATATGCAAAGAAAATGGTCTGGTACACGTAGCAGCGCTGGAAAGCGACGGGGGCGGCTTCACTCCCGTAGGCTTTAATTGCGACCTGAGCGACACTCAATTTGAAATTGCACAATCATGGTTGCCCTTGCTGGAACCTTACAACCTTTTCCGCTTCCGCAGAGGTGGAAGCGGCGTTGACATTCGCCCTCTGAAAGATGACCGCATCGCATTGTTCGGATTGAATGTAGACGGCCAGCGTTACTTCGACTATCACCACACTAACAACGACCGATTCGAAAACGTCAACAAGCGTGAGCTCGAATTGGGAGCAGCGGCCATGTCGGCACTTGTCTATCTCCTCGATCAAACGGGCATTCCCACACAGAAATAAAAAAAGCCGCCCGATACCGGGCGGCTTTTTTTTATCTTTTAAAGCAGATTACTTAACGGTCAATTTAGAAACTGACACGCTGTTACCAGCCTTGAAGTTTACCATGTAAACACCTGCAGCTACACCATCCAAAGTGATTTGGCTTTGGTTAGCACCAGCAGACATGTTACCAAGGTTTTGAACCTTTACGATGTTACCTACCAAGTCAATCATTTCGATAACTACCATTTCGCTTGAAGCAAGAGTGTAGTCGAAAGTTACACGATCAGTAGCAGGGTTAGGATACACACGGAAGTCAGCAGCTGAAGCTACTTCTTCGATACCAACTTGCATGCTAACGTTAGCTTTTGCAGCAGCCTCGTAGAAACCGTAGCTTCCATCGTAATCCCAAAGAACTGACTCGATGTCGCCATTGTCCTGAACTGAAGTCACGAATACAGAACCGTCTGTAGCACCCCAGATAGAACCGTTCAAACCATCACCGTAAGCATCGTACCAAGTGAATTGGTAGCAACCTGTTGAAGGCAAGTACGCGTGCTCAACAACTGAAGAACCATCGGCGTTTGCGTTGCTATATGCCTCGCTTGCTACAACAGTTCCGTTCTCATTGGTAATTTCCCATGAAGCTTCTTCAGGCCAGTTGTCGAAGGTGATTTCCATTTTGATGTGTGTAGTAGCATCATCAGCGAAACCGATAGAGGCAGTGTAGTTGTTGTTGCTTGCATCATCATCAGCAGATGAGATAGAAACCTGAAGGTTACCCGCACCGGTCATGCTCACAGTACCAACGTTTACTTCAGCAACGCCATAAGTTGAGAGGTTACCTGTCCAGTCGTAAGAAACAGGAGCAACACCACCGGTTACAGTGATTGTGCAAGCTGTAAGAGGAGAAAGACCGTTGTTCTGGATAGTTACTGCAACGTTTACATCGCCACAAGTAACTACGTCTCCGTTGTAGCTGAGCAACAATGGGTCGTTGCTAAAAGAAGCAGGAGCAGGACAATCGCCTACAGAAGCATACAAATCTGAAGCACCCATCTGACCCACTTCAGTTACGATGCGGTTAGGGCAAATGCGGTAGATTGTAGGGAAGTAAGCAATCGCATAATCCGTATTGATTTGATCAGCGCTTGAAGCAGCCGGGTTAGCCATTGGGAACTCAACCGGAGTACCTGATGGGTTCAACCAGTTACCTTGTGTAGCAGTACCTGTACCGTTCATGTCGGCATCAGTAGTGGTGCCATCACCATCAATCCAGATAACCATTACATCATCACTGGTAGTTGCAGAAACACCTGGTGCTCCGGCAGGACCGTGGTTGATATACACCTCATCCAACGCACCGCTGGTATGATATCCCCAGCATGGACCACACCAGGTAGCAGAAACATCCAAGAACACGGTATAACCTTGATCGAGGTAGCTGTAAAGATTGTGAGTTTCACCAAACTGGTCGGTGATTGTGAAATCCTGTCCGAAAGAGCCAGGAGCAAGTTGCGACCAAGACAACACAGGGGCCATCACAGCTGCAACCAAAGAAAGTAAGAGTTTTTTCATGAGATTTGGTTTTAATAATGAATTGCAATATTGGTTCAGATTCGCTGAAATTCCACTCAACATTCGAAAAAAGTTGCGAATTACTTGGATTCACAAAAACGAGAAAATAAAAAAAGAGGCTGTTTTCACAGCCTCTTTAAATTGTTGAGGTCCCGAGCGGATTCGAACCGCTGTAGCAGGTTTTGCAGACCTGAGCCTAGCCACTCGGCCACAGGACCCTGTATGTTAAAAGCCGCAAGGCGACATCTTTAACGGGGTGCAAATATAAAAGGTTTCAATACAAATGGCAAAGGAGAAACAAAAAGAAAGGAATAGCGGAGTATAGCCTGCAATTGCACAATAGACTTTTGATAAGTACCTTGAAACGAACAGAAAACCGATGCTGCATAGCATAGTTTCGCTCATTCAAGGAAAACTTTAAAATCAAAAACACATGAGCAACAAAGTCTACATCGCCATTATCGCTGTGCTCTTAGGAGCGGTGGGTATCATGGCCTACAACCTCAACAAGAAAGACAAAGAGATTGTATACATCTCACAGGAATATGCGAATCTCGATACCGAACGTCAGGATTTGGCTGTTGAGCTAGAGGGCATGAAGATGCAATATGACACCCTTTCTGTTACCAACTCTGAGATGCAAGCCAAAATCGATGAGCAGGAAAATGAGCTTGCATCACTTCTCAAGAAAGTGAAGAACAAAGACTATGATATCCGTAAACTGAAGGCTGAAGCAGAAACATTGCGTGGTATCATGAAGAATTACATTGCGCAAATCGATTCACTCAACAGGGCCAATGCACAGCTTACCGCTGAGCGTAACGCGGAGTCACAGCGCGCAAACGATGCCGAGGCGAAAGGTCGTGAACTGGAGGGTGAGCTCAGCACATCACGCGAAATGAACGCCAAAGGTTCCATACTGACGACCGGCGAATTCCAAAACATAGCGCTGCGCGAACGCAACTCGGGCAAGTCAGTAGAAACTGACAGAGCAGCAAAAACTGAAACCATCAAAACCTGTTTCAACATCCGCAAAAACACGATTGCCAAGCCAGGTAACCGAGTGCTTCAAATGGCTATCACAGGTCCTGACGGCCAGGTATTGACAGGTAAAAAATCAGGCTCAACGACCGTAAATGGTGCGCAAATACAATACAGCGAGAGTCGCGAAGTAGAGTACCAACAAGCCGATACCGACGTTTGTATTTACTACACCGCCAATGAAGGATATGAATTAAAAAAAGGGAATTACAAGATTGCGATTTATGAAGGTGGCAACTTGATTGGTTCATCTTCGATAACATTGAAGTAAGAACGCTATTGACACATACTAAAAAACCCCCGATTGGGGGTTTTTTTATTCCCCTGAAATTCAACGTTCCCGTCGCTCAATATTCCCATAAGGAATAATGCGTAAACCAGGTATTCGCAACCTTGCGTTGACATGGACAAAAAAGTAAACAAAAAGAAAGGTGATTGGGGAGAAAAGGTCGCGGCGGCCTACCTGATGGAAAAAGGATACACCATCATCCAGAAGCAATGGCATTCATACCGATTTGAAATCGATATCATCGCCAAAAAAGAACGAACCATTGTATTTGTTGAGGTTAAAACGCGATTCAGCAAGGCCTTCGGTGAACCCTGGACAGCAGTTAATCGCAGTAAGCAACGGAAAATATGCCAAAGCGCCGATCATTACTTGCGCTGCTTTGATGTAGCAGAGGAACCACGATTCGACATTGTATCCATTATTCATTGCGAAGGCGATACTGAGATTCTCCACCTTGAGCAGGCATTCTACCCAACTCTCTGAGAAAAACGTACCTTCGCAGCATAAATTAGAAACATGCCCCGACCAACCGGAAATAAAAAGAGCGACAAAGATTTTCGTTCAGACAAACGCTCAAAGAGTTCTGCCGACAAGCCCAAGCGAGATTCACACGAGGCAGAATCGAAAAGGGGGACCCGAGGAACCGGACGCAATGCGCCCGTTCGAAAGTCGGAACCAAAGCCATCTGATAAACCGCGTCGTGCGCCAAAATCCTGGGAGAAAAAAGAGGACCGCGAAGACAAAACACGGGGAGGCTTCAAACGCCCGGGCTCCACAGGAAAATACCTGGGACGCCGTCGCCCTGAACCGGTTGCCAAGAGCAACGACGGACTCATGCGTTTGAATCGCTTTTTATCGAATGCAGGTATCGCTTCGAGAAGAGATGCCGACAAACTCATTGAGCTCGGCTTGGTGAAGGTAAATGGCAAAGTGGTCACTGAGTTGGGGATGAAGGTAGACCCGCGTGTTGACATTGTAAAATATGACGATAAAAATCTGAAGCCGGAAAAGCTTCAGTATGTATTGCTTAATAAGCCCAAAGATTATCTCACCACGAGCGAGGATCCATTGGAGCGTAAAACCGTAATGCATCTGATTCATGACGCTTGCAAAGAGCGTGTCTATCCAATTGGCCGACTCGATCGCTTGACAACCGGATTGTTGCTGTTTACGAACGATGGTGAAATGGCTCGTCGCTTAACATCACCCAAGAATGGATTTCCCAAGTTGTACCATGTGGAAACACTTGAAAAAATTCGGGGGGAGCATATAGATGCCATTCGAGAAGGATTGAAGCTGGAAGAAGGGTTTATCAAAGCAGAAGAAATCAGTTTGGTAAACGGCGATCCGCGCCAGGTGGGTCTGCGCATCAACAGCAGCAAAGACAAGATTATCAAAGCAGTATTTGAGCATTTCAAATACACGGTTAAAAAAGTTGATCGTGTTATGTTTGCGTCACTTACCAAGCGAGATTTGCCGCGCGGACGTTATCGCCACCTCAGCGAAACCGAAGTGAATTTCTTGAAAATGATTCGATAAAATCATCACCATGCCCGAAGCATCCATACGACAGGCTGTCAATTTATCGGAAGATTGGATGGTTCTTGTCTTTCTGTTTGCGCTGTTCAGTTTGGCGTACACGAGGCGTGTGCACCCCGCCCGAATCTTGCGGCTTTGGAATAGCATCTGGAATATCCGTGTAATGCGTCAAACCATTCGTGAAGAACCCAATACCCCTCGAGCCAATCTCTTATTCAATACTGTTTTCTATACGCTGGCCGGATTGGTGGCCTACGTTTCCATCAAATGTTATCGGCCGGATATCGCTGAGCAACAAGGTGCTTTGCTATACCCTGCCCTTGCCCTATCTGTATTGGCCATCTACACCATAAAACGCCTAACTCTTCGAGCAATTACCTTTATATCGGATGGTGACTTCAGCCTAAATGAATACGAATACAGTGTATTTCTGACCAACAGAATGCTTGGTTTGGTTTTGTTGCCCATGGCCCTCTTCGTGGTGTATTTCCCTATTTATCAAGCTAAAGCACTTATCGGCATTAGTATTTTTCTTGTTTTTGCCATGCTCTGTTATCGCATTATTCGGTCGGTATTAACGGCAATCGAATCGGGGGTTACACCTTTCTACATTCTTTTCTACATTTGCACGCTCGAAATTTTGCCATCTGCCTTAGGCATCAAATGGCTCGTAACGATTTGAGCAGAAGACAAACCGAACTACAGCGATACTCAACCATGGCCGAAAAAGTCAAGACCATACTGATTACACAGCAAGACCCGGGCGCTGAAAAGAACCCGTATGTTGAGCTGGCCAAAAAGCACAAGTTGAAGATTGATTACCGTCCATTTATACATGTAGAAGGGCTTGAAGCATTGGATTTCAGGCAGCAGCGCGTGGATGTTTTGGAGCATACCGCAGTGATTTTCACAAGTAGAAATGCCGTGGATCATTACTTCAGATTGGCAAAGGAAATGCGCATTACGATTCCTGAAACCATGAAGTACTTCTGCATGTCGGAGGCGATCGCTTACTACTTGCAGAAATACATTCAGTTCAGAAAACGCAAAATTTTCTTCGGACACAGCACCTTTCAAGAACTTATGGAGCCCATTCGCAAGCATAAGACAGAGAAATTTCTTCTTCCATGCAGCGATATCCTGAAGCCCAGTATTCCGGAAACACTCGAGAAAGAGAAAATACAGTACTCGAAAGCAGTGATGTATCGCACTGTATGCAGCGACTTATCCGATTTGGCCGACGTGAAATACGACATGTTGGTGTTCTTCTCTCCTTCCGATATCGAATCGTTGTTCAAGAATTTCCCGCTTTTCAAGCAAGACAAAACACGTATTGCTGCATTCGGACAAACAACCGCTAAAGCAGTTGAAGATGCGAAATTGAAAATTGATGTAATGGCCCCAACCCCCAAAGCTCCATCCATGAGCATGGCCATTGAGCAATATATTCAAGCGAATAAATAGCATATATTCCATTTTATGCCTGCCAGATTTGCAAGTGTTCGGGCTCTCCTATGAGCCTGAGCTTACTTGCTCATGAATGACGAATTACTTTACCTCATCGCGCTTTCCAACATTCAAGGCCTGGGTCCCGTCAAGGCAAAAACACTCTTGAAGCA
>JBKCGW010000048.1:0-2514 GCA_046303175.1 Flavobacteriales bacterium | reverse complement strand
ATTTTCTGTTGATGGAGTCTAAAAGCATCGTGATTTCTTCTGTTCAGAACTGAATCGGGTTCTTCGTGTAAAAAACACACCAACTGTTTGTGTTTATTCGAATTGTTCTACATTTGTTAGGCTTGCTAAAGCCAAAACAATTCGGGCAGTAACAGCCCAACTATTTAATTAACCTCACACCACGTTCATGAAACGGATTTTATTCATTCATGTGATGGCACTGTTCTGTGCCATTCAATCATTCGCACAAAACTCACTCAACTCAGGTGATTTCGTAGGGGGTTCCTGGGGATCAGGACAAGCCATGAGTGCATCGGCCGGTACTTCGTTGATCATTACGAAGTCGGTAGCGACAACGGGCGACAAGTATTTTCGATTCTTCGGTGATGGTAGTCCGTGCGGTGAATACCAACCGAATACGAACGGCGATTTTTTCACTCATAACGTGGCGGTGACCGCACCCAACGCCAATTGTGGAAGTGCCAACGCTTGGCGCATCAACGTCCCAACGACTACATCGAATGTGGTCTTTAAAACGGATGGTGGCAACGATGGTATGGACCGAGCCATTGCGTATGTTATCCAAGGCACCGTGCAAACGGTTAGCAGCGTAAGCCAAGCGCCCACGTCCGGAAGTGTATTTCCGGGCCAGGCGGTAACGGTGACCGCAACGCTGAGCGGCGCATTTGCCTCGGGTCAGGCTGCCTATTTACGCTATACTACGGACAGTTATTCTACCTCAACGGTTGTAACAATGACGGGCTCCGGCACCTCTTATACTGCCACGATTCCCGCTTCTGCCAACACACCGGGAGCTTCATTGAGCTACTATGTGTTCACCTCAGGCAATACAGCACCTGCAGCGAATGGATCGGACGCAGACTTTAGCACCATCAACCTCAATAATAACGGTGGATCTAATTACACCTATACCGTTGCTTCGGGATGGACGACGGCCGCCACCGGTAACTGGGGAACTGCAGCAACTTGGACAGCCAACGCAATTCCTCCTACCGCAACGAATCTTGGTGTAATTACGCTCAACCACAGCGTTACACAGAATCAAGATGCTCTTGGTTCAAGCATCGTTATTGCGAGTGGTGTGACGTTAACTGCCACTACCAATACATTGACAATCTCCAACAACACCTCGAGCACCACCTTCACTAATTCAGGCACGATGGCCCTTTCCGGCACACATGCCGTGACGTTCGCGGGAACCGCCACACACACGATTTCCGGAACGACATCATTCTACAACGTAAACACCACTTCAGGAATTAACTTCGGTTCGGGTTCTACGATAAACAACAACTTTACAATCAATGCCGGTGGTTTTGTTTCAACAAATGCTCCAACGTACGGATCATCTTCGACGTTGATATACAGCACCGGCGCAAGCTACGGCGCTTCCACAGAATGGACACCTAATGCCCTCACAGGACAAGGAGTACCCAACAACGTAACCATTTCTACTGCTTCAACCAGTGTGAATTTCGGTGCTTCAACGCAATATCGGCGTTTGCGCGGAAACCTCACCATTTCGGCATCTACCACGTTGGTACTATCAACCGCAGCAGGAGGTGATCTGAAAATTGGAGGAAACTGGACGAATAGCGGAAGCTTTACGAATAATTCGCGTGCCGTCTATTTTGATGGGAGCTCCGCACAGAGTTTATCAGGGACGAACTTGTTCTCGTATTTGTTCATAGCAAACACTTCCGCCGATGTAACAGCATCGAGTGCAATTACCGCTACGATTAGTTTAACCATTGATGCGGGTGCTAGACTCAACATGCAAACATTTACATTGACTTTGACGGGTTCAACCAGTGTTGTAAATGGAACCCTTCGAAGTGCAGGCGTTTTCACAGGAGCAACCGCTGCAACGCTAACGTTTAGTTCAACGGGCGTCTACGAGCACAATCATACAACGACAGCCGGCACTATTCCCACAGCAACCTGGAATGCATCATCAACATGTAAGATTATCGGCTATACCTCAAACACAGCCGCTACCGGAGGCTTGAACCAAACCTTTGGCAACTTCACATGGGATTGCAGTAGCCAAACATCGTCTGTTAACCTCAATGGAGGTCTCATTGGAACTATCGCCGGAAACTTTACCATGGTTTCTACGGGTGCCGGCACAGCTCAACTGCGATTGGGGGGATCAAACTCAACATGGACAACAAACATCAGTGGTAACCTAGATGTACAAGGCGGGCGTCTCGCATTGATTGGCTCCGGTACGGCGGGAACAGGAGTGGCGACTATTAATGTGGGCGGAAACCTAACGATATCAGGAGGTCTTATTGACTTTAACGCCGGTACCAATGCCTCTGGCGCTGCGTTAAATGTAAAGGGCAACTTCTCGCAGTCGGGCGGGACTATCCAAAAATCATTTTCTGCAACCGGAACATTGCGATTGGATAAGGCATCCGGAACACAAACGGCATCTCAAACAGCAGGAAGCATTACCAATAACATTAATATCGCATTTGGCTCCGGTTC
>JBKCGW010000047.1:0-3410 GCA_046303175.1 Flavobacteriales bacterium | reverse complement strand
ATAAATGGCAAAAGTTACATTTGACGAATTGCTGGATGCAGGTGTGCATTTCGGACACCTCAGCCGCAAGTGGAATCCAAACATGGCCCCTTACATCTTCGGTGAGAAGAAGGGTATCCACATCATTGATTTGAACAAGACAGCAGTAAAGCTTGAAGAAGCTTCTTCTGCATTGAAGCAAATCGCAAAGTCTGGCAAGAAGATTCTCTTCGTTGCTACTAAAAAACAAGCAAAAGACATCGTATCGCAAAAGGTGAGCGCTATCGGAATGCCGTTCGTTACTGAGCGTTGGCCCGGTGGTATGTTGACCAACTTCGTGACCATCCGCAAGGCGGTTCGCAAGATGTCTTCTATCGAGAAGATGGAGCAGGACGGAACTGCTGCTACCCTCAGCAAGCGCGAGCGTTTGCAATTGAACCGTACTCTTCAGAAGATGATGAAGAACTTGGGTTCAATCGCCGACATGAACCGTGTACCTGCTGCTGTATTCGTGGTAGATATCATGAAGGAGCACATAGCAGTTGCTGAAGCAAAGCGCTTGGGTATTCCGGTATTCGCAATGGTTGATACCAACAGCGATCCACGCAAAGTTGATTTCGCTATCCCATCCAACGACGACGCTACCAAGAGTATCGCAAAAGTTCTTGATGTAATTATCGAGGGTATTGCTGAAGGTCTTGCAGAGCGTAAGACGGATAAGGACAAGGAAGGCAGCGACGAAGCTAAAGGCAAGAAGTCTAAGGCTGAAGCGTAATTCCCCGGTATTCTTAACATGAAGTTCACCGCCGTTTGAATATGTATTCAAACGCGTGAAACACATTTGTCAAACCAATCAAAAAAATAAAACCATGAATATTACAGCTGCAGACGTAAACAAACTCCGCCAAATTACAGGTGCGGGTATGATGGACTGCAAAAAAGCCCTCACTGAAGCCAATGGTGATTTCGATGCTGCCATTGACGAGCTTCGCAAGAAGGGTCAAAAAGTAGCCGCCAACCGCGGCGACCGCGACGCAACAGAAGGTGTTATCCTTGCTAAGCTTACCGATGGTGGCAAAACAGGTGTAATGATCGCACTCAACTGCGAAACAGATTTCGTTGCAAAGAATGCTGATTTCGTTGCTGTTGCCAGCAACATCTTGGAAACAGCTATTGCTAACAAGCCATCTTCAATCGATGATTTGAAAGCATTGAACTACACCGGTACTGACTTGACTATCGGCGATAAAATCGTTGAAGAAATTGGTAAAATCGGTGAGAAGATTGAGCTTTCACACTACAGCGTAGTAAGCGCTGAGCAAGTGTATGCTTACAACCACCCGGGTAACAAACTCGCTGCTGTTGTTGGTTTCAACAAGTCTACTTCAGACGATATGGCGAAGGACGTTGCAATGCAGGTAGCTGCTATGGCTCCTGTGAGCGTTGACGAAAGCTCTGTGCCGGAAGACGTGAAGCAGAAAGAAATCGAAATCGGTAAAGAGCAAGCTATCAACGAAGGCAAGCCTGCTGAAATGGCCGAGAAGATTGCAATGGGTCGCTTGAACAAGTTCTTCAAAGAAAGCACTCTGTTGAACCAAGAGTTCATCAAGGACAGCAAGCTTTCAGTTTCTCAGTATTTGAAGACTGCAGACAAGGACTTGACAGTTACTGAATTCAAGCGTTGCGCGTTGGTGTAATCGTTTGGTGAAATAAGAATGGCATTGCCATTCTCAATGAATAAGATTGGAAGTTCGGTTGTATTATTTCAACCGATCTTCCAATTTTTACTTTTAGATAAGAAAAGAATTTAGGGAATACAGAAGAATTCTGAAGGCATCCATTAATTCAGTGTCTGCTGAATGATGGTGAAAGCATCGAATGAAGGATGTGTGGGATTCCGGGTTCGGTCAAAATCAAATAGTACTATCGAATGAAAATGTCCAACGTATTTCGAAGTGTAGTGTTCTTGTGTTGCATTCTGTCAGCAGGATTGCTTTCGGCTCAAACGAAATCGTACGTCGTGGTTGAGGCCACACAATCGCTGAGAAGCGAGGATTATTATGGTTCTATTGCCAAGATTAGCGGCTTTTTGCTCAATGAAGGTGTCCGAGTTGAACAGCAATCACAGAGTCGAAGTGTGTTCACGGTGAAGTGCAATCTGAACGAAGCACAATACTTGAATTACCGCAAAATTCTTTTGAGTTGCGGGTACATGGCTTCTGACAACCTGACGCGGGTGGATAATACCGATCGGGTGGATGAGTTGAATTCCAGCTTGCAATTCCAGCAGGAACAGCTACTCCAGCAACGTGCTGTATTGAACAAGATGAGCCCGGATTCTGAGCAATACACGGTGATGTTGCAGAGCACGTATGATACCGAATCGGGTATTCGAAAGACACAGCGTGAAATTGCGAATTTGACCGAATTCGAATTTTACTATGCCATTAACCTGGACATCAACGATGAAACCTATACCCCACAGTCTAGCAATGTCACCTTTGTGAATATGCCGGGCGTTGAGTATTCATATTACCGCGTTGAACAACCGAAGGACACCATTACATCGCCTATTTATCAAGGGGTATTTTTGAAATATGTGTTTACACGCGGAAAGAGTTTTGCCACGTTGGGTGCATACAAATCAACCTCGAAAACCGACACTCCATCCGATACGCTCGCTACAGTAGCCTCTGCTTACACGGAATTTTTCTCATTCGGCTTCGGTCAGGATTTCTACAGCAAACACCTCGGCCGCGGAAATCGTAAGTTCTTAAACTTATATACCGGATATACGGTGGGTGGAATGATACTGAGTAACGATTTGAAGAATAAATTCTCGGGCTACCTGGCTCCTTCCATTGGTGTGGAGCTTTTCAAGAACAAATACATTCTGATTGATACAAAAATGAATTACGTAATACCATTCAAGGAAACTCGATATGTGCGAGGCCTTGCCTTTAATGCGTCATTCAATTTTGTGTTTTAATCTTCTAACAATCGGGCTAATCCGTTATAGAAATAGGGCCTCCACCGAGGTCCTTTTTTCGTTGGTTTTCTACTGATAACTCGTTGTGGACAACTGAGCAAGCTTGCCGCTGTGGGGCTAGATTGTCGTTTATTTTCGCTCTATGAAGATTATTGTGCCGATGGCGGGTATGGGCAAGCGCCTGCGCCCGCACACCCTCACCACAGCTAAGCCGCTGTTGCCTATAGCAGGTAAGCCCATTGTGCAGCGATTGGTGGAAGATATTGTTGCTATCAGCGACCAAAAGGTTACCGAGATTGCATACGTAGTGGGCCGTTTTGGCGAAGAAGTAGAACGCCATCTCATTGAAGTAGCAGAGGCATTGGGTGCCAAAGGAACCATTCATTATCAAGACAAAGCACTCGGAACAGCCCACGCCATTTTGTGCGCTCAAAGCGCGCTC
>JBKCGW010000046.1:0-1164 GCA_046303175.1 Flavobacteriales bacterium | reverse complement strand
CATACCGCAGCAAGTCTGTAGCGCTCGACTCATGTCCACAGCGTCGCGGTGTTTGCACAAAGGTTTACACCACCACTCCGAAGAAGCCAAACTCGGCTCTCCGTAAAGTGGCGAAGGTTCGTTTGACGAACAAGTTCGAAGTAATCGCCTACATCGGTGGTGAAGGACACAACCTCCAGGAGCACTCGATTGTGCTCGTTCGCGGTGGTCGTGTGAAGGATCTTCCGGGTGTGCGTTATCACATCGTTCGCGGAGCTTTGGATACTGCCGGTGTAAACGGTCGTAACCAACGTCGTTCGAAGTACGGTACAAAGCGTCCAAAGCCAGGTGCAGCAGCTCCCGCAAAAAAGAAATAAGGTAATATAAGAGATATAGCCCAATACAATGAGAAGAAGAAAGGCCAAAAAAATTGCAGTACTTCCTGATCCCAAGTTCAACGACATGGTAGTTACCAAGTTCGTGAACAACATCATGCTTCAGGGAAAGAAGGGTACTGCCTTCAATATCTTCTACGATGCCATTGAAAAGGTTTCAACCAAGACCAACGAAGATGGTTTGGAAATCTGGCGTAAGGCATTGGAGAATGTTACTCCTGCTGTAGAGGTTCGCAGCCGCCGTGTAGGTGGTGCCACCTTCCAAATCCCAACTCCTATCCGTGACGAGCGCAAAAGCTCAATGGCTATGAAGTGGCTTATCGGATACGCTCGTTCACGCAACGAGAAGAGCATGGCCGATAAACTTGCAGGTGAAATCATCGCAGCAAGCAAGGGCGAAGGTGCTGCATTCAAAAAGAAGGAAGACGTGCATCGTATGGCTGATGCCAACAAAGCGTTCGCACACTTCCGCGTGTAATTAAACTGAAGAAAAGAAAGGAACAACATGTCACGCGACTTAAAATTTACAAGAAATATTGGTATCGCTGCTCACATCGATGCAGGTAAGACTACCACCACAGAGCGTATTCTTTACTACTCTGGTGTGAACCACAAAATCGGTGAAGTTCACGATGGTGCTGCTACCATGGACTGGATGGCTCAGGAGCAGGAGCGTGGTATTACCATCACTTCAGCTGCGACAACCGTTAGCTGGAACTACCGCAATAACAAATACCATATCAACATCATCGATACTCCCGGTCACGTGGACTTTACCGTAGAGGTAAAC
>JBKCGW010000045.1:0-43603 GCA_046303175.1 Flavobacteriales bacterium | reverse complement strand
GAAGCAAAGCGAACTACCCAATTCCATTCATCGATGGTCATGTCTGCAAAGCAGTAAGTCTTGGTTACTTCATTATAGGTAGACAGACTATCAAAGCCTTCGCCACAGCCAAGCGTAACGAGGTACTGAATAAGCACATCGAAGCAAAGTGTAAGTGGTGGTTTACTCTCGAGGTATTCTTCCTGAATCGCTTGTCGCAATGCCGCCGCTTCAATCAATTCCAACGAATGAGTGGGTAGGAAGTAAATACGACTTATCGCATTGGGACGATGGCCACTTCGACCGGCACGTTGCACGAAGCGAGCAACACCTTTCGGTCCGCCGATTTGGATGATTGTTTCAACCGGCGCGAAATCAACACCTAAATCGAGACTGCTGGTGCATATGACGGCTTTCAGTCGTCCATCATAAAGAGACTCTTCTACCCAGGCACGAATTTCTTTGCTGATACTGCCGTGATGCATGGCCATAACGCCGGCAAGTGAAGGGTCCAGTTCCAATAGTGTTCTGTACCAAATTTCGCATTGAGAGCGTACATTGGTGAATATGAGAGTAGACTGACTGGCATGGATAATCGGCAAGAGTTGATTAGCCAGACGAATTCCCAAGTGACCCGCCCAGGGCATACGTTCGGGTTTCTCGGGCAGGATGGACATCACTTCGTACTGTTTGCGAAGCGTACTTTTTATTAAAACACCCTCTTTGTCTTTTCCCAACAGACAGTTCATGGCTTCCTGTAAATTGCCGATGGTGGCGGATATTCCCCAGGTAAGGAGATTGGGTGAGTATTTTCGAAGGCGACTAATGGCCAATTCCAGCTGCACTCCGCGCTTCGTTCCTATCAACTCATGCCATTCATCTGCAACCAACAATTCGAGGTGCTCGAAAAATGGATGCGCTCTATTGGAACAGAGCATAAGATGAAGGCTTTCGGGGGTTGTAATCAAGATATTCGGGAGCCGTTGGAGTTGTTTCGTTCTGGCTGCCGCCGACGTATCGCCGGTTCGAATGTCCACCGTTAGCGAGCTGTTCATTCCTTGGATAGCTCTCTCAGCCGAAAGTTCTATCTCACGCGCCAGCGCCCGAATGGGTGTAATCCATAATGCCCTCAGCCCTGTGGTCTTTTTTGATTTCCCGCTGTATCGAGCAATGATGGGCAATAGTGCAGCATAGGTTTTTCCGCTGCCTGTAGGAGCATTGATGAGTCCATGTTGCTTTTTTTCCTGTGCTTCCCAACTGTTGAGCTGATATTCTGCCGCACTCCAGCCCATGCTTTCAAACCATAAGTGGCAAGCATTTAATGAATCATTTCCGGAATGTGTTGAACTCAAGGTTTTTTGCTCATTTTTGTGGCCGGGTAGCATTTTGCGCTTTAGGCACCATTTTGGTATTCTACCCAACAAACAAAAGAACACATGAAAAAGTTATTTCCTTTTTTGATTTTGGCGTTCATGGCCGGACAATCGGCATTTGCGCAAACTGAAAACGATTACAAGGACCTCCTTACCTTGTTTGTAACCGAGAAGTACGAGAAATGTCTTTACAAAGCTGAAGGCTATACACTCGATGAGAAAACCAAAAAGGATCCTCTTCCTTACATGTTCATGAGTCGCTGCTTCTATGAAATGTCGAAGCGTGATGAGTTCAGAGAGAAGTATCCAAATGCGTGTAAGGATGCCATGAAGTACATTTCTAAGTATGGTGCTAAGGATAAAGAGAAAAAGTATCTTTCAGAATATGAAGACTACATCGCTCAAATCCGCAGCGCTGCTATTGCTCAGGCGGAAACCATGATGGATACCCAGAAGTATAGCAAAGCCAAGCAGCTGTACGATCAATTGTTGGATATCGATCCAAACGATGCGGGTGCACAGTTGATGATGGGCGTTGTGCAAGGTCTGATGAAGGCAAAGAAAGAATCCGACACAGCACTTGCTAAAGCCAAGGCAATCCTTTCAGAAAAGAAAGCCGGAACTGCTGCAGAAGAGCTCGTGTTGTTGAAATATGCATTGACCATGCATGCAACAAATTTGGCAGGCACAAGCAAAGATGCCGCTAAGGAATGGCTCGATTTGGGAATGGAATATTTCCCGGAGGACAAAGAATACAAAGTCACATACGATACAATCGTAGGATAAATAAAAAGAGGCGCCCAAAGGCGCCTCTTTCATTTAATCTCTAGGCGATTTATTGAAGAGGATGTATCCGAAGTTGAAAAGGAAACTCCACGGCTCATCCTTTTTGTCGTAATAATTGGCAGCCAAACTAAGTGGGCCGAGTGGGGTATGTAGAAGTAATGTGCTCGATCCTACGAAGTGTAATACGGGAGACAAATCATATTCAGCTTGACCGAATGAGTTATTGATGATGGCGCCAAAGGGTTGGAATGCGTAGCCTTCCAGTCGCCACTCAAAATTCTTGGTGAAGGTAATTACATTCATTATCCCGTAAGCCGCATATTGATGGGCTCGAAATTGAGGGAGAAAATAGGTTTTGCTCTCTGGAATGGGATTAAACGACGGTGCTGCGATGGAGGTTGATATGTAGTTGTGAAAGAAGTCCTGCGTACTAAAAACACCTTCAAGATAAAATCCGGTTTTTAGACGTTTGCTGTTGAAGAAGTAGTTCTGATAGTTGAGTTTAAGGCTGTGCCAGGCATGTCCTGTTTCCGTAGTATCGCGTATTTCAGAGGTTGAGCCCGGTATGGTGAATTCCTCTCCTTGAACGCTTTTGATGCTGGCTTGGAAAAAAGAACCGGCATTGGCGTATTGCTTTCTGTTAAACGTACTTCTCTCATAAGAAAGCCTACCAACCCAAGCGTTGAACTCCGTTCTATCGGCGGTATCGGTTGAAATGAAATTCGTAATCTGATAGTATTCATCGAACTGATGCGTGAAGTAACCTTCAGCGCGCAAAATACCTTTGGCACCGGAGGGAATGCTAATGCTCAAATTACCGAAGCGTTCGTTCATCAAAATAAACGAGGGCTTTACATCTTCAAAAAAGGTAGATAGACTCTTGTAATAATCCCATCGGTTGAATGTAAAACCACCTTGAACAGAAAGGGGTAATCGACCTGAAATGTCCCAGCGAATATCACCGTGAATAGAGCCATAGAATCTTCCAAAGTAGCTATTGGCAGAAATCGTAGTAGAGGTGAGGCCAAATAGGTTGTACTTCAATCCAATGAATCCTGTGTTTATGGAGCGCGACGAGAAGTTACCACCGAAGGCAAGCAATAAGTCCTTTTCTTTCTTAACATCCAAATTGAGAGAATAGGTTTTCGTTTGTTTATTGAAGCTCGTCGTAGGAAAAATGGTGCTGATCTTATCATCGCCAAATAGCTTGAAGTACCGTGATTTAAGGTCAGATAGTCCGACAGGCGCATCTTTCTTAACCATTATCTTCTGGACATATCGGCGTTGCGATTTCTTAAGACCTTCAATGGATATACGGTCTATTATAAGTGGTTGGAAGTTGGATTGAAACTTCCTGCGTTCAAGATTCTTTTCCTCCTGCGTTACTTCCTTTTTAATGGCTTGTTTAATGGATGGTAAATCGGCTAGCGTTTTTTGATAGCCAATCTCAATAGCCTTGTCTACTTTTTCGAAATCGAAGGTCGATATTTCGGAGAGTTGCGGGCTTACTACGACCATGTTTTGCAGCGGAGTTTGTGCGTTCGAACGATACAAAATCATGGCTTGCAGTTGAGAGATCAAATCGTCTTCGTTGGGTTTGGGGTTACTACCTGAAACGTTACACCCTATAATAACATCCGGCTTGAACTCGCGATAAGCCAAATCGACCGGGAAGTTGTTGAAGATACCGCCGTCGAAGAGTAACCTTCCATCTACTTTCCTGGCAGGAATGTAAAAAGGATAGGTGCAAGATGCCCTTGCCGCCACGTTGAGAGGGCCCTGACGGAAAATAATTTCTTGTTTGTTTTCAATGTCTGCTGCGATGCAACGAAAGGGTATATAAAGGCTGTCGAAGTTTCCGCCGCACGCTGCGTCGGGTTGACTGAAGCCTTCCATGAGTTTCCAGTCGAGCAATACCGGGTTGATGAGATTAGCCGGCAGGGCAGTATTCATAAGACTTCCGCTTGAAAGCCGAAGGGAACCGAACGAAGCATCGGGATCGGAATTCTTGAAATAGAAATCAAGTTGGTCATTTCTGCTGCCTGTGGCCATGTCCAAAAATTCTTCGGTTCGAACTAGGCTGTCGATAGTAGCAACGGTATAACCCGATGCGTACATGGCAGCCACCACGGCGCCCATACTCGTGCCGCAGATATAGTCGACCGGAACATCATTTTCTTCAAGAACTTTCAGAAAGCCCACGTGTGCTAAGGCGGTTGCTCCGCCCCCACTGAGAACTACAGCCACTTTTTGCGAACGCATCACACCTCCCTGGATAAGCATCGCAAGGAGCACGGACACTCGTAGACTCAAAGAAAGGTTGAACATGATTTGCACGCCTCAAAATTGCGAAGGTTCCTTATGTTTTCTGCAGATGCATTCCTGATTTTTACAAGTTTGCAGGAAGTTGTCGTTTTTGTTGCGGGTTGTAAGACAGGACAAAAAGTACGAATAGGTCAGTGGCAGTGTCAGAATTTTCGAGATTAGGCTATGAAAACTGACACATTTGCAGTTGTTCGGCAGTGAGTCTTGGTTGGCAAGGTGGTTGAAAAGCGGCCGCCGACAAACAACAAGTCAAACAGAAAACCAATACCATGAGTAAAGTAATAGGAATAGATTTAGGAACCACCAACAGCTGTGTTGCTGTAATGGAAGGTAATGAGCCGGTGGTTATCGCCAACAGCGAGGGTAAGCGCACAACTCCCTCGGTTGTGGCATTTGTAGAAGGTGGCGAACGCAAGGTGGGCGACCCGGCCAAGCGTCAGGCAATCACCAACCCGACTAAAACCATTTATTCAATCAAGCGCTTCATGGGAAGCAGCTACGATGAATCTGCACGTGAAGCAGGTCGTGTTCCTTACCAGGTAGTGAAGGGCGACGGTAACACACCTCGAGTAAAAATCGACGATCGCAATTATACACCGCAAGAGATTTCTGCCATGGTTCTTCAGAAAATGAAGAAAACAGCAGAAGATTATTTGGGTCATGAAGTGACAGAGGCTGTAATTACAGTGCCTGCTTACTTCAACGATGCGCAGCGTCAGGCAACAAAGGAAGCCGGCGAAATCGCAGGTTTGACAGTAAAGCGCATCATCAACGAGCCAACAGCCGCGGCACTCGCCTACGGATTGGATAAGAAGGCTCAGGATATTAAAATTGTTGTATTCGACTGTGGTGGTGGTACACACGACGTTTCAGTATTGGAGCTTGGGGAAGGTGTATTCGAAGTATTGTCAACCGATGGAGATACTCACCTCGGTGGAGACGACTTCGACCAGGTAATCATCGATTGGTTGGTACAGGAGTTTAAGAACGAAAACGGTAATCAGTTCGACTTGATGAAGGACCCAATGGCTCTTCAGCGTTTGAAAGAAGCTGCTGAAAAGGCCAAGATTGAGCTTTCTTCAAGCACATCAACCGAAATCAATTTGCCTTACATCATGCCGGTTGATGGTATTCCAAAGCACTTGGTGAAGACGATGTCTCGCGCTAAGTTCGAGCAGTTGGCTGATAGCTTAATTCAGCGCACCATCGCTCCTTGCGAAAGCGCTTTGAAAAAGGCCGGAATTTCGGTGAAGGATATCGACGAAGTTATCTTGGTGGGTGGTTCTACCCGTATCCCGGCTATTCAGGACGCGGTGAAGAAGTATTTCGGAAAGGAGCCTTCAAAGGGCGTAAACCCTGACGAGGTGGTAGCCGTGGGTGCTGCTATTCAAGGTGGCGTTCTCACAGGTGAAGTGAAGGATGTATTGTTGCTCGATGTAACTCCACTCGCATTGGGAATTGAAACAATGGGCGGTGTAATGACCAAGTTGATTGATTCTAATACCACTATTCCAACCAAGAAGAGCGAAGTGTTCTCAACGGCAAGCGATAACCAGCCAAGTGTTGAGATTCACGTTTTGCAAGGTGAGCGCGCTATGGCGAAAGACAACCGTACCATCGGTCGTTTCCACCTCGATGGATTGCCATCAGCACCGCGTGGTGTGCCACAAATCGAAGTTACATTCGACATCGACGCAAACGGTATTATTCACGTAAGCGCGAAGGATAAGGCAACAGGTAAGGAGCAGAACATCCGCATTCAGGCATCTTCAGGTTTGAGCAAAGAAGAGATTGAGAAAATGAAGCGCGAAGCTGAGTTGAATGCAGAGAGTGATCGTGTTGCTCGCGAGCAGGCCGACACCATCAACCAGGCGGATGCACTGATTTTCCAAACGGAAAAACAGATGAAGGAATTCGGTGATAAGATTCCAGCCGACAAGAAGGAGCCTATTGAAAATGCTCTGGCAGAATTGAAGCAGGCACATGCTGAAAAGGATGTGGATCGTTGCAAGTCGGCCATTGAAAACCTCAACAGTGTATTCGGTGCAGCGGCAACAGATATGTACAACGCATCATCTGCTCAAGGTCAGCCGGAAGGACAAGGCCAAGCGCAGGATGGTGAAGTAACGGATGTTGACTTCGAAGAAGTGAAGGACGATAAAAAGTAATTTTTAGTTCTCAGATAAAATTTAAAAGGCTCGGAGTTCCGGGCCTTTTTTATATTTGGGCAAACACATCACTATGGTCAAAGAATTCAAACAGTTCGCTTTGCGAGGAAACCTAATCGATATGGCGGTCGCTTTTGTAATGGGAGCTGCTTTCGGTAAAGTTGTATCAGCTTTTATTGACGGAATGGTTCTTCCCTTGGTGGGGTTGATACAAGGTCGCGATTTTTCCAATCTATATTACCCTTTATCGGAAAAGGTTCGATTGGCAAGAGAGATTGCGGAGGCCGATGGAAGCGGGCTTTCATTGGAACACGCAAAGGAAATAGGCCCGGTGATCGCTTACGGGACTTTCATTACCGTTACTATTGAGTTTGTGATTGTTTCTTTTTTCATGTTCATGGTAATTAAAGCCATGAATAAGCTGAGGATGTCAGAAGAAGTTGCTCCCGCCGAGCCGAGTAAGTCGGAGCAATTGCTCGAGGAGATTCGTGATGCCTTGAAGAAAGGTTGATTTATTCAGCTATTACAGAAACTTAAGTCTTTCAGAATTGTTTGGCTATCGATAGCGTATGGGTAGGAAATCTTCGATAGCCGTTATAGCAGCTGTATTTGTAATCACGGCGCTATGTGCCTGGTCAACAACCAGCCTAAAATTCAGTTACGACTTTGAAGCGTTTTTTCCGCAGGATGATCCGGAAACGGATTTCTATATCCAATTGCGCGATCGTTTCGAGACTGACAATGACTTCTTTATCGTTGCCCTCGAAAATGATGGAACGGTTTTTCAGCCTGATTTTTTAGCCAAGGTGGATAGCCTTAGCAGGGTTTTGGCCTCTATTGAGGACGTAACCACTGCCATCGGGCCAACCCAATTGAAGCGGGTAGTTCAAGATCCATTGCTTGGCCAGGTAATGGAAGTGCCCATGCTGCGGTGGCAAAACCCGGAGTCATATGCAACCGATTCCACCGAGCTGGCGGCAACTACCGGTTTGGTTGGCTGGTTTTTTTCCAGTGATTATCACTCGGTTGCCATTAACATCCGACACACCCAGAAGCTTTCTAAGGACCGTTGCGATATTCTAGCTACCAACATCGAGCAGGCGGTAGCACAGTTTGACTTTAAAACGACTCACGTAATTGGTCGTGCGCTGGGTCAAAAGCTCTACGTGGAGCTCATGATCCACGAGTTGATCTTGTTTATTTCCCTGAGTCTTATTCTCACTACGCTCTTCCTGTATATAGCATTTCGTTCGGCATGGGGTATCATCATTCCAACCTTGGTGGTGTTGATTTCTATCCTGTGGACGTTGGGTTTCATTCGACTTCTCGGCAATGACCTTGATTTGATGCTTACGGTTTTGCCCACCATCATTTTTGTGGTGGGTATGAGTGACTCGGTGCATGTTCTTACCAAATACATGCAGGAGTTGAGGAATGGTCGAGAGAAGAGAGACGCGATTCGGTATGCCTTCAAGAGCATTCGACTAGCGACTTTTTTGACGGCAGTTACAACGTCGATTGGCTTTCTAACGTTGGTATTATCCAACATCCAACCGATTTCCAATTTCGGAATTTACACTTCTGTCGGTATCATGTTGGCGTATGGTCTTACCTACAGTTTGTTGCCCGCCATTTTGCTACTGGCAAAGCCGGTAAAACTGAACACGTTTGCCATGTCCGACGATTTTTGGACAGCGAAGTTGCATACTTCTTTTCGTTGGATACTTCGCCGCAGGTACGCTGTGATGGCAGGCACTGCAGTGGTGTGTGCATTGAGCCTGTATGGTATTTATCAAGTAGAAGTCGATAACAAGATGCTCGAGGATTTGCGCGATGAGCACCGCCTCAAGCAAGAGTTTTTCTTCATGGAGGAGAATTTCTCGGGTTGCAGACCTTTCGAAATGGCCATCATGCTCAACGAAAACACGCAGTTGAACAATCCTGTTTTCTTGCATGACCTCGATACAATCAATCACTGGCTTCGTGAAGTATATGGGGTTGGATCATTGGTGTCATACACGGAAATTCTGAAGAACGCCAACCAGGCAACCAATGCCGGGTTAATAGATTTTTACACGATTCCATCCGACAGCATGGAGTTGAGGCGATTGAATAAACTTATACAGCGTAAGGAATTTGCAGAGGTCGTCGGCATGCATTACAACAAGGAAGGTGGTGTGTTGCGCATAGCCGGAAAGATTGGTGATTTTGGAAGGAAACACTACGAGAAGCTCAACGAAGAATTGAATGTCTTCATTCACGGAAACTGTAAAACAAAATTCGACTTCCGAGTCACAGGAACAGCTCACCTAATCGATCTAAACAATCGATATCTCGTGGAGAATATGGTGTGGGATCTATTATTATCCATCGTGGTGATTGGGTTGATTATGGGCATGGTCTACCAATCACCCAAAATGATCATTCTAACGATTATTCCGAATTTGATACCGCTCGTGATTGTCGGTGGAATAATGGGGTATGCCGGAATACCCTTGAAGGTTACGACCTCGATTGTGTTTAATATCGCTTTTGGTATCGCGGTCGATGATACGATACATTTTCTGGCGCGCGTGCGCACATTGCTGCGCGAAGGTCTCACTCCATTGTATGCAGTGAAGCGTACGTTTCTCACAACGGGCAAGGCGATGGTGGTTACCACGCTCATTTTAAGTGGTGGATTTTTAACGCTGATACTCTCAGATTTTATGGGCACCTTCTACATTGGATTGCTCATCAGCCTCACACTTTTTATCGCACTGATTGCCGAGCTGCTTATTTCCCCGTTGGTTATTATTTTCTTCTACAAGAAAAAGGGGTAATCCATCATCTTAGCGTGAGAGTGTAAATCTCGTTGAAAGCCTTGGCAATGGCTTCGTTGCTGAAGTGGTTGACGGCATAATTGCGCAAAGCTTGCTTGTCATATCGATTGATAGAATTCGCAAGTTCTTGTATGGCTTTTGTCAATCCGATTTCATCGCCGGCTTCAATTAAAATTCCTTTTTCTGCTGTAATGTGTTCGCTGATTCCACCAACTCGTGTGCTGATGACAGAAAGTCCACACGCAAGGGCTTCAACAATTACGCAAGGCAAATTCTCGTAGTTGCTGAACATCAACAGCGCATGACTTTCTTGCATTTTCTGGGCTATACCTTGCCACGATAGTTCGCCAAAGAAATCAATAGACTCCGGTCGAATGCCGAGTTTAATTGCTTCTTGCTTCCAAACTTCAATTGGGCCATCACCACCCAAGGATAGGTGAATAGATGAATTGCTATCAGATGAGATTTTCCATGATCTGAGGATTCCGCTGATGTTCTTGTGTTTGTCGATGAGTGAACTAACGTGCAGAAAGCGAACAACAGAGGTATCTGCTTGTGTGAGATTGAAAATGGATGTGTCTACTACGTTTGGTATGACCCTATAATTTCCCTCAATTCCAAAGGCAGTCATTTTATGTTGAAGGTCTTGGGTTACGGGACACAAATAGGCAGCTCCTTTTGCGCCGAATTTCGACATCCAGGGAAGAATCGGGTTGCGCTTGCCGGCGTGCGCAGGATCGTATCCGGTCCAATGTTCCGTAACAATATAGGGTAGGTTGAATTTGCTCTTTAGCCATCGTGCTTGCCAGGCATGTGGCCAAAGCACGTTGTGGTGAACCAAGTCGAAACGAATGTTGTTCGATCGAATTAAATGGTAAACGCCTTTAATGAATGCCTTTCGCTTGGCAAAGAATCCTGGTTTACAATAAACGATGGTGGTGTGCACCCCTTTTTCTTCGTGTTCTTCAATACGCGGTGGCCCTTGCCAGTTGGGCATTGAAGCCATGTAAAGAACCCATACATCATGCAATGTGGCCACGGCTTCAGCATGCCGCTGCACAAAATTGCCAACGGTACTATGCGCTTTGCTCGGATACCAGCTGGATGTGAAAAGTATGTTTAGGCGACTATGCGACATCGTTTTTTACGCTGTGCAATCTAAGCGCAAATGATTACATGATTTTCTTGTTGTTTGTGAAGGAAAAAAGCGTTTAATTTGCACCCGCATTTTAGACGGTGGTCGTAGCTCAGTTGGTAGAGCCCCAGATTGTGGTTCTGGTTGTCGTGGGTTCGATCCCCATCGATCACCCTTCAAAAGAGGTCCCTTCAAGGGGACCTTTTTTATTTTAACAATGTGGGGTCGATGCCGTTTACAAAATCTTCTATGATGCGAACATCTTTGGCGGATGAACAACCGCTAAATCCAACGATGTCAGAGTAGCTAATTGTCGCCACATAAGCGTTCAGCATGGGTTTAGCAATGGGCATATAACTCCAATGCCAAGCTTCCTCTTCATAACCGGTTCTACCGGTAGATTTTGAAGTATAGGTTTGGTAGAATCCAAAGTCAGGACCATTCTTAACAAGCCACTGATAGGTATTTAATCCTTGACCGGATTTAAAATAGGCAGGCTCCAAACTATTGATGTCGATGTCGGTTCCCCAGTGATGTCGGCTTGTGCCGGGCATGCTGCTATACTTCAGAATATCGCGCGTGCGCTCAACATCGGTTTTTCCTTCGTATTGCGGACGTTTCCACTTGCGTTCCCAGATGGCCTTTTGCGCTTGATAGTTGCGCGTTGCGGATAGGATGGTGAGTGTAACTCCTTCTTTCAGCGCTGCTGCATGCATCTTCTGAAAAGCAAGGTATGCCTCGGTGCGCAGATAGATACCTTGCTTCGAGGTGTAGCTTGATGCAATCAAAGTGAAATCCTTGTGACGCGCCGGTTCGAATTTTCCAAGCAGATCATCCATTGAATAGGTAATCGATGTGTCTACTAAAGAAACAAATTGGCTAGTCTCTTGGAGGTTCTTTTTCTCTGCATAGGATGGAGTCCATATGCAAAGAACAGAAGCTGCAACGAGCAACCAATACCTCATCAATGAACTCCTTTAGCGGCCAAGTAACGCTCAGCATCAAGTGCTGCCATGCATCCGGTTCCGGCTGCAGTTATAGCCTGACGGTAAGTTTTGTCGGCGGCATCACCTGCTACGAACACACCTTCGATATTGGTTTTGGATGAGCCGGGAACATTGAGGATGTAACCTGTTTCATCGGTATTGATCCATGGCTTGAACACATCGGTGTTTGGCTTGTGACCAATCGCTACAAAGAATCCTGTAGCCTTCAAGGTGCGCTGTTCGCCGGTCTCTCTGTTTTTGACTACCACAGCCTCTAAGCCATGTTCGCCCAACAAATCTTCCGTTTCAGTATTCCAGAGTACTTCGATATTGGCGGTAGAGGTAACGCGGTGCTGCATTGCTTTGGATGCGCGCATCTTGTCGCTACGAACCAGCATATACACTTGCTTACAAAGCTTGGCTAGGTAGGTTGCTTCTTCTGCCGCGGTATCTCCTGCACCCACGATTACAACATCTTGGTTGCGATAGAAGAAACCGTCGCATACAGCGCATGCACTTACGCCACCACCTGCTTCGCGCAGACGGGTTTCGTTGGGAAGTCCCAGCCATTTTGCGCTTGCGCCTGTAGAGATAATGATTGAATCAGCTGTAATGGTGTGTTTTCCGCCATCGATTTCAACCCAATGCTTGGGGCCGGTAAAATCGACTTTGGTAATCCAACCGCTACGAACATCTGTTTCGAAGCGCACGGCTTGGTTTTTAAGGTCGGCCATCATTTCGGGGCCTTTCACGCCCGTTGGATAACCCGGAAAATTATCTACTTCGGTAGTATCCATTAATTGTCCGCCGGGTTGTGCACCTTCGTACATAACCGGTTTCATATCGGCGCGTGCAGCGTAGATTGCTGCTGTATATCCTGCAGGTCCGCTTCCTATTATCAGACACTTCACATGTTCGTTGGCTTCCATCGTATAATCATTATTGATGTGTGCAAATATATCGGTAGCATCACTTCACAATGTATCCGAAGTGACACAACTGTTAATTATGATATTTCCTTGACTCACTTATTAAATTGGGTTCTATGGACGTAGTTTTACCGCACGCATGAAACGACTGTTCTCACCGGCAACACGAGAAAACATCCGAATAGCATGGCTGGCAATAGGCAGCCAGCGATTACGTGCGATTATTACGGTGAGCATAATCGCTTTGGGAATTATGGCATTGGTTGCCATGATAACCGCAACGCAAGCCTTGGAAAACAAGGTGAACAAGGAGTTCGGTCGAATGGGTAGTAACACCTTTACCATGCGGTCAGGCTCCATGGGCGGACGTCGTGGACAAGTGGAGCGCGAGAATCCACCGATTACGTTTACGGAAGCAAAACGATTTACGCGGGAATTCGATTACCCGGCAATTGTGTCTATGACATCGGTAGCATCCTTCAATGCCACGCTTCGCCACGATAATGTGAAATCCAATCCGAATATTCGCGTGCTGGGTTGCGAACCATCCTACTTGGAATTATCCGGATATGATCTTGAGTCGGGACGAAACTTTAGCGAGGGTGAAATGGAAGACGGAACCAACGTCGTGATTATTGGCGCTGATGTTAAGAAGCAGTTATTTGAGAATACAGGAGCCACGGGCAAAGAAGTATTCATTGGTAGTTATCGATACGAAGTAATTGGAGTGCTGAAAAGCAAGGGGAATACCTTTGGCATGTCGGGCGACAATCAATGTCTGGTGCCTGTATCGAACGTGCGCAAAAGCATGGCTACGCAGGAAACAGAATACAGTTTGAACATACGGGTTACCGATGTTCGCACCATCGATGTGGCAATGGATGAAGCAAGAGGCCTTATGCGAACTATACGCGGTAATATGCCCGGTGATCAGGATAATTTCGATATGTTCAAGAGCGACCAGATAGCGCGCGATTTGAATGATCTTACTTCAAACATTACCATTGGCGCGTCCATCATTGGGGTGATTACGCTGCTGGGTGCAGCGATAGGACTCATGAATATCATGCTTGTTTCCGTTACCGAGCGCACGCGTGAAATAGGTACGCGCAAGGCAATAGGAGCGAGTTCAGCAACTATCCGCGCTCAGTTTCTGATTGAATCGATTATGATTGGTCAGTTGGGTGGAGTAGTGGGGATCTTCCTCGGAATTCTGGCAGGAAATGTTGTGTCGCTGGTGATAGGAACCAGTTTCACAGTGCCATGGGCGTGGATATTCATCGGTGTAACCATCTGTTTTATAGTCAGTGTTATCAGTGGTTATTACCCTGCTCGCAAAGCAGCAAAGCTCGATCCTATTGAAGCCTTGCGCTACGAATAATCAGTTCAGCCCTTGAATTTTCTTGATACGCGAAATTTCACGTTCAATGGCCCAGCTCAATTTGTTGTCTATAGAATCTTGCTTCAATGCAAACAGCAATTTACCCGTATCAATAATCTCACGCGAGTTTACTTCTTCGGGAAGCGCCTCTGAATAGGATGAAAAGAGGTCAACAAACGCCTGCATATAGTTTTCCTGTACTTCCAAAAGCCCCTGCACAATGGCAGGTAAATGCGAGAAAAATTCAGCTTGTGTTAGTTTTAGCTTCAGCAGGCTTATGTCCGACTCATATTGCTCGAGCATGGCTACTCGATTGGTGGTGTTGAGCTTTTCCAGACGAAAAACATCCTTCGATTCAGAGGGCTGAACCGTCAGTTTTTCAGCTTCTATCCATTCGGCTAGCTGATTCTGTTTTTTTCGCAACAGGGAAGGCACGATAAACTTTTGCAGGATTTCCTGCTTCCATTCAAATAACTTTTGTTCGTGTTGGTTCACGATGTCATCGAAATCGTGTGATGATTCTATACCCATCAAAGCCATAGCGCGTTGTTTAGTGATTTGAAAATGCATTACGAGAGCGATGGTTGGGTGTTTCTTTTTTTGGCCTGATTTTTATCAATCGGCGGCGTCGCGCAAAATTAGCAAGCATTCAACGCCTGATAGTTTTTTAATGGGAAAGGGTTGTGAATTGCAATTTTTCTTTGCGTGTATTTTTGTTACGTAATAAAGTTCTCAAGAAATGAAACAGTTGTTTTTTCTAGGTATTCTGCTGGTTTTTTCAAATGCAGCATTCAGTATGGAGTCTGATTCTTTGCAAAGGCCTCCGGTAAAAGGAAGTATGACCGTTGGGGGAAGTATGACAGCCTTCAAATCGGGTAAATTGTTTTTGTGGGAATCGTTTGGCAGAAATGTCATCAAGCTCGACAGTACTCTACTTACAAACGGCCAGTTTACATTCAAGGAACGTGAAATGGAATTGGGTGTCTACATGATCGGAATGAATGAAAACAACATGTGTCCCGTAATCTTGAATCCGGCGGAAAAGAGCGTCGATTTGCAATTCACTACCGCCAAATTGGAAGCATCCATGACATCTCAAAACTCGCGAGAGAATCAAGGATGGACACTTTACATTCAACAAGAGCCGGCGTTATTGAAAGCTATCAAGGATGCAAAAGTGGGTGCTGCTAAGAATCCGGATAAGAAGGCGGAATTTGAAAAGCAATTGGCATTGAAGGAAAAGGAGCTTCTCGATTTGCAAAACAAGATGATGGCTGATTTCCCGGGCACACAGCTAGCGAAACTGATGCGCTGGAAGCAGGAGCCCAATAGAACGGATATCCGCAAATACTGGGATAACATGGATTTCGGTGATGTGAGCATTACGCGGAGCAAAGTGCTTTCGGATCGCATAGAAAGCTTCATGCGTTTGTTCAGTAAGGGAACCGATAGTGGTTTCTACAGTTGCATAGAAGTGGTTGTGGAGCGCGCTAAAGCCAACGATGCTGTTTTGGAATTTGCTCTGAACCAGATGTTGGTTGGATTTTATGAAAGCAATATGGAAACTGTTTGCATGTACATCATCGATAATTACATCAACGGCGATGCATGTGGCGATGCAGATTTAAGCAATGTTGTAAAGAATACCGCCGAGAGTATTCAGCGCCTGTCGTTGGGGCATACACCGCCTAACATTCAATTGAACGACGCGAATGGTCAACCGGTTGATTTGTATGCATTGGCAGCGAAGAAGAAATACACCTTGGTTCTATTCTGGAGTAGCTATTGTGAGCATTGTAAAGGAGAGGCTCCCGAGGTGACGGCGTGCTATAATACCTGGAGTAAAAAGGGTTTTGAGATTCTGGGGGTTTCCATTGATCGAAGCCCGGATGCCTGGAAAGCCGCCATTGCCGAGCGAGGTTTCACATTTCCCAATGTGTGTGGTATGAAAGATTTTCAATCGCCTGTAGCGAAGGACTATAGAGTAACTCGAACCCCGGCTTTCTTTCTTCTAAATCCAAAAGGAGAGATTGTTTTAAAGCCGAAGAGTATTCGAGAGGTTCAAAGCTATCTCGCCAAGAATTTGAAATAGCGAATGAAGAAAATGAAAAAGGCCGCAATCGCGGCCTTTTTTATTTTTTGTGCTGGTGCGATGGTTACGCCCAGCTTGCGATTTTCTCAGCCTTGTAAGCACCAGCCTCGAGTTTTTCGCGCACTTTCTTAAAGCTTTCAATGGTATAGCTAACGTCCTCCAATGTATGCACAACGGTTGGAATGAGGCGCAGCATGATTACATCTTTCGGTACTACCGGGTAAACCACGATAGAGCAGAAGATGTTGTAGGTTTCACGCAATTCGAGAGTCACGTTGGTAGCCTCTCCCAATGATCCTTTGAGGAACACAGGTGTTACAACAGAATTGGTATGACCGATGTCGAAGCCGGCTGCCTTCAGACCGTTTTGCAATGCGCCGGCAACATGCCACAATTGCTCTTGCAATTCGGGCATTGAGCGAAGCATTTCGAGGCGCTTGATGGCACCAATCACAATCGGCATAGGCAAAGCCTTTGCGAACGTCTGTGAGCGCATGTTGTAGCGCAGGTATTCGATAACGTGCTCGTCACTCGCAACGAATGCCCCAACGGTGGCCATCGCTTTTGCGAAGGTTCCGAAGTAAACATCGATATCTTTTTGAACTCCTTGCGCATCGCCTGCACCGCGTCCATTTTCGCCAATCGATCCGAAGCCGTGTGCATCGTCCACAAAAAGACGGAAGCCGTATTCTTTTTTATAAGAAACAATCTCTTTGAGCTTGCCCTGGTCACCTGCCATTCCGAATACACCTTCGGTAAGAACCAAAATACCTCCACCGGTTTTATCGGTAATAGCCTTTGCGTGCTTGAGTTGCTTTTCGAAGCTCTCCATATCGTTGTGTTGGAAAACGAATCGCTTTCCATGGTGCAATCGAACACCATCCACCATGCAGGCGTGGCATTCACTGTCGTACACAATTACAGCGTGACGGCCAACGAGTGCTTCGATGGCACTCATGCAGCCTTGGTAACCGTAGTTGAGCAGGAATGCATCTTCCTTTTGCATGAAAGACGCAAGTTCCGACTCCAATTGTTCGTGATATTTTGTTTGTCCGCTCATCATGCGGGCACCCATAGGGTAGGCCATACCCCATTGCGCAGCCGCCTCGGCGTCAACTTTTCTGATTTCCGGATGGTTGGCGAGACCGATATAGTTATTCAGACTCCACACCCATACCTTTTTGCCACGAAAGGTCATGTGAGGACCCAATTCGCCTTCCAATTTTGGAAAGGTGAAGTAGCCGTGCGATTCTTTAGAATGCTGACCCAGCGGGCCGCGATTCTTGGCAATGCGTTCAAAAATGTCCAACGTTTTGAGATTTTAAAATTTCTAAGCCAAAATTAGGAAATGGTTACCTACCTCCGCCAAGCTTCAAAGGCAGTTATAAACAGCCACGGCTTTTACATTTTTTCGGAGTCGTTTCATGGTGCAATAGCTTCAAAACCTGACATTCGCTTATTTTCGCGGCCGAAGTCATGAACATCATCCGCTTTTTCAGATCACTGCTTGTTTCAGCCTCCTGCATCCTGTTCCTTGCAGGATGCAGCGAGTACAACAAGGTGTTGAAGAGCACCGATATCAATTACAAGTTCACCAAGGCCAAGGAGTATTACGATAGCACATACTTCTACAAGTCGTTGCCCATATTGGAAGAGTTAATAGGTCTGACCCGAGGCACTCAAATGGCGGAGGATGTCTATTTTATGTATGCCAAAAGCCATTATGGAGTGAAGGATTATTACCTGGCCAACTATTACTTGAAGACGTTTACCAAGACATTTTCCAATAGCCCGAAGTCGGAGGAATGTCTGTTTTTAGCGGCCGAATGCAGTTACAATCTTTCTCCTTCCTATTCGCTTGATCAGACTGATACGCGCAACGCAATTGATGAGTACCAACTATTTTTGGATAAGTATCCGAACAGTCATTTGAAGGATTCTGCCAACCACCAGATTGACCGGTTGAGTATGAAACTTGAGCGAAAGGCCTTCGAGAACGCCGCCCAGTTCGCTAAGACCATGAAATACAAGGCGGCTACATCTGCGCTCAAGGATTTTATAAAGGGGTATCCGGGTTCTATTTATCGAGAAGAGGCTATGTATCTGATTGTCAAGTGTCAGTATATGTTGGCAGAGGGAAGCATCGAGTCGAAGAAATTGGAAAGAATGCGCGCAGTGGCTGAAAATTATCGTACATTCGCAGCCGCTTTTCCTAATAGCAAGTACTTAAGCGATGCTGAAAGCTACTTTAGAAAGGGAGAAAAGCAAGTAGAAAAACTGAGTTCAACCCCAAGCGAACAATCTAAAAAATGAGCACATACAAGAATTCAAATGCCGCTAAAACCACTGTTACCCGCAACACCAGCGAGTTGTATGACAAGGTGGATGGTAATCTTTTCGAAACCATTGTTTTGTTGACCAAGCGTGCCAACCAAATAAGCCGCGAGATGAAGGAAGAGTTGTCTCAGAAGTTGGAAGAATTTGGCAGCAACAGCGACAACCTCGAAGAGGTATTCGAAAACCGTGAGCAAATCGAAATCAGCCGCCACTACGAGCGCTTGCCAAAGCCTCATAGCATTGCAGTGCAAGAGTTGATTGATGGTGCTGTTCACTATCGTTATCCGGAAGAAGTAAAAAATAGCTAATTCAATTAGTAGATCGATATTGGAAAGATGGCCTTATGCCATCTTTCTTCATTTTCAGACAAAATGCTTCAAGGAAAAAAAATAGTAGTGGGTGTATCGGGTAGCATTGCTGCTTACAAGGCTGCGTACCTCGTTCGCCTACTTGTTCAGGCAGGTGCCGAGGTCCGTGTGATGCTAACGAATGGAGCGTTGGAATTTGTGACCCCGCTTACGTTTTCTACCTTGAGCAAGCATCCCGTACATTCTGATTTTACAGAAAATAAAAACAGCGGGGAGTGGGTGAATCATGTCGAACTCGCCTTGTGGGCCGATCTGATGATTCTTGCGCCGCTCACTGCAGGAACCCTGAGTAAAATGGCTCATGGTCAATGCGACAACTTTTTTATGGCGGTATACATGAGCACGCGATGCCCCGTTTTCTTTGCTCCGGCCATGGATCACGACATGTTTCTGCATGGAGCCACCGTTGAGAACATTGAGAAACTCATTCAATTTGGTCATCACTTAGTAGCCCCAGGGGAAGGTGAGCTCGCCAGCGGATTGATTGGTAAAGGCAGAATGGCTGAGCCCGAAGAAATAGTTGCGTATGTTGTTTCGACCCTAACTGCTCAAAGTCCACTTCACGGTAAGCGAGTGCTAGTCACAGCCGGACCAACTTACGAGGCTATCGATCCGGTGCGCTTTATTGGCAATCACTCCTCCGGTAAAATGGGTTTTGCGCTGGCAGAAACCCTCGCCTCGATGGGAGCAAGCGTTACACTGGTAACAGGTCCGACGCATTTGACTTTGCACCACCCGTTGATTCATCGTATCGATGTCACTTCTGCGCAAGAAATGCTCGAGGCATGCCAGCCCATATTTGAAAGTTCGGACGTTGCTGTCTTAGCTGCTGCCGTAGCCGATTACATGCCTGAAGTTGCATTGCAGGAGAAGCAAAAAAAGAATGATGAGAAATGGACGTTGTCATTGGTGAGGACACCGGATATTGCAGTTGCATTGGGCACCGCCAAGCGCGAGAATCAGTACCTGATTGGATTTGCTTTGGAGACTAACGATGAAATTGCCAATGCAAAAGCGAAACTTGAGCGAAAGAATTTGGATTTGATAGTGCTCAACAGCTTGCGTGATGCCGGAGCCGGATTCGGCACCGACACTAATAAAATCACCTTAATTTGGCCGGGCAATAAAACCCATGAATTCGGGTTGAAGGCCAAATCCGATGTTGCACGCGATATTGCCAATGCGATCGTAGAATTGATTAACGAATGAAAAGAATTTTCATCCTTTTAGTGAGTGTTTGTCTTGCAGCCACTGCATTGAATGCACAAGAATTGAATGCAACCGTAAACGTGTTGATTCCGCAGCAGGTTATTTCACCGCCTGAGTTTTTCAACACCATGAAAAGCACGATCACTGAATTTCTAAACGGTCGTAAGTGGTCGAAAGACACTTGGCAGTACAGTGAGCGCATTCAGTGCACATTCCAAATTACTATTGAGCAGCAGGTCGACAATCGTTCGTTTAGAGGCAGTTTGCAAGTGACCAGCAGCAGACCCGTATATAATTCAGATTACAAAACCTCCGTTCTCAATATCAATGACCGCGATTTTGAATTTGTGTTTCAGGAAAACACCATGATTCAATGGAGTAATGACCAGCATCGTGATAACTTGAGCAGTGTGTTGGCTTTTTATGCCAACCTTATTCTAGCTATGGACTACGATACGTTTGCTATGGAGGGCGGCACGGATTATTATTTGAACTGCCAGACCATCATCAACAATGCGCAAAATGCGGCAGAACCCGGTTGGAGGAGTAACGAAAAGGGTCGTCAGAATCGATTTTGGCTCATTGAGAATATCTTATCGCAATCGTTCAAGCCCATTCGCGAGTTCCTCTACAATTATCATCGCAAAGGACTGGATAAGTTATACATAAATCAGGCAGAGGCGATTACAGCGATGAGCACTGCAATCGACGCGTTGAATGATGTACATCGAATCAAACCATCCTCATACAATATGCAGGTGCTGTTCTATGCGAAGTCAGATGAGATTGTAAATATCTACAAGCCCCGCGCAATCGACGAAAAGAAGGCGGTTACAGAAATGTGCAAATTGCTTGACCCCGGTAATATTTCCAAGTACGAGAAGATAATGCAGTAGTCTTCACAACGTAGTTTGTGGATAACTAGCGTGCGGTGCGTCAATCAATTCTTCAATGATGAAAGCGATGCTTTACTTACTTTGTACAAAGTGAGAATCCACCTATGCTTACGACTCTTTTCATTCAAAATTATGCGCTAATCGATGAGCTATCATTGGATGTGAGCAAAGGATTCACGGCAATTACCGGTGAAACCGGAAGTGGTAAATCCATTTTGCTCGGGGCATTCGGATTGTTGCTGGGAGAGCGTGCTGATTTGAAATCCATCCGTCGAAGCGATGCGAAATGTGTGGTTGAAGCTTCTTTCGACTTGAGCGAATATGATCTTCAATCCTTCTTTGATGAACATGACTTGGACTTTGATTCAATCACGGTTATTCGAAGAGAAATTGCACCGGGAGGTAAAAGTCGTGCGTTTGTAAATGATACGCCGGTTCAACTGAATACACTTAAGTTGTTGGGCGCTCAGTTGGTGGATATTCACAGTCAGCATGAGAACTCATTGCTGGGTGAGAGAGCTTTTCAGTTCGATGTATTGGATGCCTTTGCGAACACTGATTCATCGTTAAAGTCCTATCGTGAGGTTTTTGAAAAATGGAATCGCTTGCGAGCAGAGCGCGATGAATTGACATCTCAGTTATCGCAATGGCAGCAAGAGCAAGATTATGTGCAGTTTCAATTGCAGGAACTCGAAAAGGCAGGTCTCGAACAGTTGAATCAAGATGAGTTGGAGTCGGAGCTGAATACCTTACAGCATGCCGATCACATAAGACAGTCACTTCATGGCGCGGGTGAATTGCTCGACGCATCGGAGCATTCAGTGTTGAGCCGATTGGCAAGCGCAAAGTCATTACTTGGTAAGGTGAGTATTCACAGCACAGCTCTAACAGAGTATCACAGTCGATTAGATAGCAGCATCATAGAGTTGCGAGAATTGAGGCGCGATTTGGAGTCGTTTGCGGCAGGTGTCAATAGCGATGAAAAGAGAGCGGAACAAATTGGTGAACGACTTTCATTGCTCTATCAATTGCAAAAGAAGCATCGAGTTCAAACTACTGATGAGTTGGTGGCCATCATGCAGCAATTGCAGTCGCGGGCTTTTTCTTCGGAGGAGTTGGAAAATCGCATTCAAGCATGTGAGCAAGAAATTGAGAAATGCGTTTCTCAACTTGAGGAATTTTCAATAGCGTTGGATAAGGCTCGTTCGAAGGGAGCAAAATTGGCCGAGAAGGAAATGCGTGCCTATTTTTCTCAATTGAGCATGGAGCACGCCGAGGTAAACTTCATGGTGGAGCGCAAGGATGAATTCGACTTTTGGGGAAGGAATCAGATTTCGTTTTTGTTCAAGGCTAACAAAGGCGGTCAGTTTTTACCCATTCAAAAAGTGGCAAGCGGCGGAGAAATTGCGCGAGTAATGCTGGCAATTAAGGCTTCCATCAGCAAGCACAAGCGATTGCCTGTTCTAATTCTGGATGAAATTGACCAAGGCGTTAGTGGGGAAGTAGGATTGAAAATAGGCTCCATCCTCAAGGAAATGAGTGGGACCATGCAATTAATCTCGATAACACATTTGCCACAAATTGCAGGTAAGGCCGAACAGCACTGGAAAGTGTCGAAGTCGGTAAAGGGTGAAAGCACAACCACGCATGTAACTCTGCTTGCGGAGGAACAACGCATCAATGAGCTGGCAGAAATGCTCAGTGGTAAAAAACTCTCAGCCGCTTCGCTAGCGAATGCCCGCGAATTGCTAGCCTAGAACTCAGCGTTGAGTGGTGTGCGTGGGAATGGAATCACATCGCGGATGTTGCCCATGCCTGTCACGAACATGATGAGTCGTTCGAAGCCCATACCAAATCCGGCGTGCACACAGGTTCCGAATTTGCGCGTCTCCAAGTACCACCAAATGTGATCTTCGGGAATGTTGAATTGAGCGCATTTCCTGCGAAGAACTTCATAGCGCTCTTCACGCTGCGATCCACCAATAATTTCTCCGATGCCCGGAACCAAAATATCCATCGCGGCAACGGTTTCACGTCCTTGCGCATCGGGCTCATTCATGCGCATGTAGAATGCCTTGATAGCCGCAGGATACCCCGTAATGATGACAGGCTTTTGGAAGTGCTTCTCTACAAGGTAGCGCTCATGCTCACTCTGCATGTCGATACCCCATTCAACAGGGTATTTGAATTTCTTCTTTTTGTAATGATTAGACTGGAGAAGGATGTCGATTGCTTCGGTATAGCTGATGCGTTCGAAATCATTGCTCACAATCATATTGAGACGCTCCAATAAAGGCATGGACTGGCGCTCATCCACCGGCTTTTGCTTGTCTTCGTTGGTTTCACGCTCTTGCAAAAACTCGAGATCTTCGCGACAATGGTCGAGGGCGTATTGGATACAATACTTCAGGCATGCCTCGCCCAAATTCATATTGTCTACGATATCGTTGAACGCGACTTCGGGTTCAATCATCCAGAACTCAGCCAAGTGGCGACTGGTATTGGAGTTTTCAGCGCGGAACGTTGGACCAAACGTGTACACTTTGCCCAGAGCAAGAGCGGCGAGTTCAGCTTCGAGCTGTCCGCTTACGGTGAGATTAGTTTGCTTACCAAAGAAATCTTCAGCATGATCCACTTTTCCGGTCTTGGCTATTTCATCGAGGTTCAGGTTGGTTACGCGAAACATTTCACCGGCACCTTCTGCATCGCTACCGGTAATGATGGGCGAGTGCAGATAGTAAAATCCTTGGTCGTTGAAAAATTTATGGATGGCAAACGCTAGGTGATGGCGTATGCGGAAGACAGCCCCGAAGGTGTTGGTGCGAAAGCGCAAGTGCGCTTTCTCGCGCAAAAACTCCAGCGAGTGACGCTTCATCTGAATAGGGAATTCATTTGGGTCACAATCGCCCAGAATCTCTAGCGTGTCGCATAAAACTTCGATGTCTTGCCCTTTGCCAAGGCTCTTTTGAACCTTTCCTGTTGCAGCCACTGCTGCGCCTGTTTGCAAACGCTTCAAGGTGCTTTCGCCGTGTTGTTCTTTGCTCACAACGATTTGCATCGTGCGAATGGTTGAACCATCAGAAACAGATAGAAATTGATCGTTGCGCAGGGTACGAACCCATCCTTTCACGGTAACGGTGGTGTCGATCGGTTGTGAAGCGAATAATTCAGCAATGGTTGCGTTTGGCATAGAACAAAATTGTTGAGAGTGCGAATTTACCACATACCGATAGAATCAACCAACCGCAGGCTAAACAGTTGTACGTTGCGGAACGTTGGGAAGATCACTCTCCACTTTTCCGTCGCGCATGCGCACGATACGATGCGCCATACGAGCAATGTCTTCTTCGTGCGTTACAATGATGATGGTGTTTCCGGCACGGTGGATTTCATCAAACAGAGCCATAATTTCATGGCTAGTTTTTGTGTCCAAGTTTCCCGTCGGTTCATCGGCCAGAATGATGGAAGGATTGTTCACCAAGGCACGAGCGACTGCAACACGTTGGCGTTGTCCGCCCGAAAGCTCGTTGGGCTTGTGATTCATCCGCTCGGCAAGGCCAACGCTTTGCAGTGCTTCTTTGGCTTTCTGATTTCTAATCTCTTTTGGTATACCTGCATACACCAATGGAAGCGCCACATTGTCGAGAGAACTGTATCGGGGAAGCAGGTTAAAGGTCTGAAAAATGAAGCCGATTTCCTTGTTACGGATTTCAGCAAGTTTATTGTCATCAAGGTTGGCCACATCGGGGCCATTCAAGTAATATGAACCCGAAGTTGGCGTATCGAGGCATCCGATAATATTCATGATGGTACTCTTGCCCGATCCGGAAGGTCCCATCAGTGCAACATATTCATTCTTGCAAATGGAAAGGTCTACACCATTCAGCGCTTTGATGGTTTCATCACCAATTCGATAAAACTTAGTAAGGCCTTCTATTCGGATAATTTCCTGCATGCGCGGTAAAAGTACAGTTCCAGCCGACTTTTCCGCGCAGGTGAGTTAGTCTTTTCGCTAAAAGTCATTAAATTAGCATTCCATTATCCAAGCAAATCCAAATGAAACAAGCATGGCTCATAGTGCCTTTTCTTTTACTAGGGTTTCTTCCCGGGTCGGGTCAGTTGGTCATCGATAATGCAATCAATGCGAATGCAGCTGTTCAAAATGTCCTTTTGGGGGCCGGTGTTACCGCCAGCAACATAACATTTCAAGGCGATAACGGTCAGATTGGCGGTTTCTCATGCAATGGCTGTGGATTGGGAATCGGTAACGGAGTCGTGATTGGCACGGGTAACGTGAATGGTGCTACAGGCCCTAACTCTTCGGGTTCTTTCAACCAAGGTCCTCCGGATATAAGCGATGGAGTAGGCGACGATGATTTGGAGCAGCTAAGCGGCATGGTCCTCAACAACACGGCTTCATTGGAATTTGATTTCGTGCCCACCGGCGATAGTCTCGCATTCAACTATGTTTTTTCTTCTGAAGAATATCCGGAGTATGTCAATAGTATCAACGATGCATTTGGTTTCTTTTTAAGCGGACCGGGCATCAATGGCGCATACAACAACAGCGCGATGAACATTGCGCTTATTCCGGGTAGTAGCATCCCCATTAGCATAAACACCGTAAACGTGGGTGAGAACTCTGCCTATTACGTTGACAATGGTGGTGGAGCGGCCAATGTGCAGGCAGATGCATTTACAGCGGTTCTTACTGCTTATGCTGAGGTGATTTGCGGCGAGAGTTATCACATCAAAATAGTTATTGGTGATGCCATGGATTTCATGTACGATTCATGGGTTTTCCTCGAGGCAGGTAGTTTTCAAAGCAATGTGCTTGCGCTGAGTTACTCGCCACCGAATTACTCCTCACCTATTGATGGGGGTGTATTTGAAGGATGCCAGGCGGGTAATCTCATTTTTACTCGTTCCGGAGTATTGGACGATGAGGTTAGCTACGGATTGACCTTTGGCGGGAACGCTGTTATAGGAAGCGATATTGATTTCCCGTATACGGAAATTGTTTTTCCTGCCGGGGAAGACGAGGTGCTGATAACCTTTCAGGCTATTCAGGATTTTGTTTTGGAAGGGGTCGAAACGCTGGAGATAACTATGGAGAATTCGGGGTGCGGTGCAAATAGTGCGAATTTGACCATCAATGTGTATGACCTTCCGGCATTGGAGGTAAGCGTGAACGATGCCCTCATCAATTGCGGAGAGTCGGCCACCTTCACACCGGTTATTTCCGGAGGGTTGGGCGACTACACCATTGTTTGGGACGGAGCGGTTGAGGGACCTAGTTATAGCGTTTTTCCGGAGTCTGCAACTGACTATTCATTTACGGTCACAGACACATGCGGTGTAATTCCTTTCACCGGAATTGCTACAGTTGACTTCATCGAAAATCCGCCACTGGTGGTTGAGGTGGCCGATGACATGACCGCTACTTGTTTGGATGTGCAGGATTTTCAGCCTCAAGTTTCAGGCGGGCTTCCGCCTTATGAATTCGCCTGGTATGAAGACGGCAATATTGAAGCACTGTCTCAAAACTTATTGTTTTCTTCCGGTCAGAGTGTGTCATTGTCTTTTGTTGTCACAGACTTATGCGGTGTGGTTGAGTCTGATGAGTTTGATTACAATGTACCGCCTGTTCCCATCGATGTTGATTTGGGGGCTGATGTTGTCGTTCAGTGTATTGATGAAGTTACCTATAACCCATTACCAACCGGTGGGGTGGGGGCTTACAGCTACGAGTGGTTCATTGACGGCGCGACGGATTCCAATGTTCCCGGGTTTTCGAATTATTTTTTCACGGATGCCACGATTCGATTGGAGATAAGCGACGAGTGCGGAAACATGGTAAGCGATGAGGTGGAAGTTGCAGTTCCACTTGTTGCAGTTTCTGTGGAATTGCCGGATGATATTTATACTAACTGTTTAGTGACTAGTGATATTATTCCTGTGATAGCAGGTGGTGCAGGTAATCTTGATTTTTCGTGGTCTGATCTGACAGGCGAGTTTGCAACAACCCAATCAGTCAGCCTGAGCGTATTCGAAGATACACCCGTGCAGTTGACCGTTTCGGATGAATGCGGTAATGCCGGAACCGATGAGTTGATAATTTTCATACCACCCGCGCCAATTAGCGTGCAAGTAATGTCCGATACTACAATTTGCCTCAATGATGGAGTGATGCTCAGCGGCAGTGCTCAAGGAGGAATCGGGGAATTGATTTTGTCGTGGGATGGCGGACCCAACCAGTCGGAGTTATATGTAACACCGACAGAGCCCACAGCCTATAGACTCGCCGTGGAGGATGAGTGCGGGCATTTTGCGTCGGCCACTGTCCATGTAAACCTGGATTTCGTGCAGCCCAATTTTACCTCTGCTTATCTAGACGATGATGTGGTGGGATTAACGAATTTGTTGCCCGATTCGATTATTTCGTTTTGGGAGTTTTCCGATGGCACTGTATCAAATGAACGTAATACGGAGCATCGGTTCAATACGCTCGACGAATGGATTGCCACGTTGCACGCGTATTCAGCCATTGGCTGCCACAACGAGGTTTCGCAAACATTTCAACCTACAGGGGCTATTTATGTTCCCTCCGCTTTTTCTCCCAATGCCGATGGTATTAATGACGTATGGAAACCGGTAGGTCGGGATTTGCTCAGCTATCATGTTTCCGTTTTCAATCGATACGGGGATATCGTTTATGAAACCAGCGATATGAATGAGTTTTGGACTGGCGATAGCAAGGGGAGCGATTATTTCGTTCCTGATGGAATTTATAGCTTTACTTTGCAAGCAACCGATAACAGGTATAACTCTTTCGAGCGCTCGGGTTTCATACAGATTTTTAGATGAATCGGGCAACTTTGATTCGAGTTTAACTGTCAGACCTTTTTGAATACCAAAATCTATGAGAAAATTAGCTACGATAGCATTATTTCTATTTGCCTTCAATGTTCACGGGCAATTGACTGTAACCCCGGTAACTCCGGCCGAAGCTGTTGCAGCTTTGGTGGGTCCCGATTTGGAAGTAAGTAACATCACGTTCACAGGTGATGCCATTCAATTAGGAACATATCAAAACGCCGGAGGAAATTTCCCAATCGCCAATGGTGTCATGTTGAGCACAAGCCATGTGGGTAATTTCATACCCAACGCATTCAACGGAGAGCCCACTGCTCCCGTGAATACAGAGCAAGATTTGCTCGACATAGCCAATTCGGTGCCGCCACTGATTGGTCAGACATTCTCAGTGGGTGGGGTATTTGACGTTGCAATTCTTGAATTCGACTTCGTGGCCTCCGGTCCGATACTTACTTTCAAATACGTTTTCGGTTCGGATGAGTATTTGACCTATGTGAACTCGCAATACAATGACGTCTTTTCATTTTTGATATCAGGCCCGGGTTTGACAGGTCCGTATGCATCACCTGCCGCCTTCCCTGATGGAGCTCAAAACATTGCAGGTGTACCCAATAGCGATCCATTTTTGCCCATCACGATTTCTTCTGTAAACAATGTGTTGAATGAGCAGTATTACATCAATAATCCAGGCAACACAATTAACAACACTATCAGTTGTACCGGTTATACTGACTCTCTTCGTGTTTATGCTGATTTGCAATGCGGTCAAACTTACCACATGAAATTGGCCATTGCGGATGGTTCTGACAATGGACTGAAATCACTGGTGGTTTTTGAAGAGGGTAGCTTTCAAATTTCCGGCGCAGGCATAGAGGCATACTCTGTTGGAGCTCCAACCGGGTTTGATGAATTGGTATTGATTGAAGGATGTTTGGATGGCGAATTGCGTGTGCAGCCGCCTGCGTGCGCTGCAGAAATTCTCGATGTCGATTTTGTATACTCCGGTATTGCCATCAATGGTGTGGATTACGATTTGTTGCCAAGCACATTGAGCTTGCAAGGGGCAGAAGTACTCATTCCTATCATTCCTGCAGTTGATGGTATCAATGAGGGTGATGAGACTTTGCAGATTGTGATGAACTTCATCAACCTTGAGGGGGAGCCCGATTCGGATACAACGAATATCGTTATTCGAGATTATGTGCAGCCTTCTGTGGATTTGAAGACGGTTTACATCTGCAATAACGACACCACTGTATCGCCTGTAATTACAGGTGGTTTTGCACCGTTTGGTTATACTTGGTGGGACGGCACGGAAACACCCTC
Organism: Flavobacteriales bacterium; assembly: GCA_046303175.1. Lineage (GTDB taxonomy): Bacteria > Bacteroidota > Bacteroidia > Flavobacteriales_D > Sanyastnellaceae > JAIBBG01. The sequence continues at coordinate 14,615 of JBKCGW010000045.1, read as the reverse complement.
TCATTTTTTTGAAGTTGGAGATGCGGGTAGTTATTCGGTAACCATCAACGATTGGTGTGATAATACTTTCAGCACCGATTTCGATGTCGTAGAGCCCGGTCCGATTGTGGTAGCGCCTTTGGTTTACAATTGTTTTGGTCAACAAACCGAAGACTTGGCGCGAGCCGGAGCACCGCCATACAACGTGGTTTATTCGGAGGATTCCTTGTCTCTGTTTGATTATTCAGTGCTGGCTGAATTCTACGGAACATACTACGTAACATTCACAGATGAATGTGGTTCTACAGGAACAACAACGATCATTACGCAGCGCTGTGATACCCGCATTCCGAACATATTCACGCCTAACGGAGATGGAAAGAACGACACCTTCGAAATCTTCGGTATTGAGGGATTCCGAGGCAGTGTTCTGCAAGTCTTCGATCGTTGGGGAACGACGATTTTTGAAGATACAGATTACAAGAACAACTGGTCCGGTGAGGATTTCGCCGATGGTGTTTACTTCTACATCTTCACTCGCTCCGATGGCGAAGTGATGACCGGACATTTCCAGAAGATAGCCGGCAAGTAAACTAGAACTCCCGGTTGTGCAGGGATTCGGCGAGAGCGTAGATTTTTTGCTTTCGTGCTTTCGAAACTGAAACTGCATCGAGGCTCTGAAGAGCAAGGTTGTAATATTCATTCACCTTGCTTTTCAGAGCTTCGTCTATTTGTAGCTCTTTGAAAAGTGCTGTAACGATTTCTATCTTTTGCTGCGGAGAGTCTTGGTTTTCGAGCTGTGCTTCGAGCGTCTTTCGTTGATCGCTGTTTGCAAGCTCGAATGCCTTAATCATCAAAAACGTTTTCTTGTTGGCCAGAATGTCACCCCCAACTTGCTTTCCTGTTTTGCTGCCGTCGCCGAACGTGTCCAGGTAGTCATCCCAGAGTTGGAACGATAATCCCAATGCTATGGCGAAGTCGTAGAGACGCTTCTGATCTTCCTCCGAAGCCCCCGAAATGATAGAGCCAATCTTCATGCATCCACCGAGCAGAACGGACGTTTTCAAACGAATCATCTCGATGTAATTGTCAACCGATACATCCGATTGACTCTGGAAATCCATGTCTTGTTGCTGCCCGATGCACACTTCAAGTGCTGTGGTATTGAACGTATCGAGAACTTGAGGCAAGCATTCTGTTTTCGTTTTCAGTATAAGTTGGTATGCTTGAATGAGCATGGCATCACCGCTGAGAATTGCGACATCACGATTCCATTTTTCGTGCACGGTTGGTTTGCCCCGACGAATCGGTGCATTGTCCATAATATCATCGTGCATGAGCGTGAAATTGTGAAAAATCTCCATGGCGATTGCCGGATAAACGGCGTCACTTACGTCATCAACGAATGCATCAGCCGCCAATAAAGTCAGAAGTGGACGAACTCTCTTACCTCCTAGTTGAAGGATGTAGTTTACCGGTTGCAGAATTGATTCGTTGCCGTTTTTTCGGCAGAAGCCATCTATTTTTTGTTGTATGATGGCCTGCAGATCTTCAGGCATTTGCATAGAATTATTTTCCGGCTTTGAGTTGGTCGAGTATGTATTTGCCATACCCGCTATTAACAAGTGGTTGGGCTATTTGTTCGGTTTGTGTATCATCGATGAATCCCATACGCCATGCGATTTCTTCGATACAACCGATTTTTAGTCCGTGTCTTTCTTCAATTACTTGAACATATTGACCGGCTTGCATAAGCGAGGCAAACGTTCCTGTATCTAACCAGGCAGTGCCTCTGTCCATGCGCTGCACCTTGAGCTTGCCCTGGCGCAGATATTCTTTGTTAACATCGGTGATTTCGTATTCACCACGCGCACTCGGCTGAAGGTTTTTCGCTATGTCAACTACATCGTTGTCGTAGAAATAAAGGCCAGGTACAGCATAATTACTTTTAGGTTGCTTTGGCTTTTCCTCTATACTGATTGCCTGTCCTGCGGCGTCAAATTCAACGACGCCATAACGCTCAGGGTCGCTCACATGGTAGGCATAAACCAAACCACCGTCTATATCTGTGTTGTCGCGAAGCATGTGTCCTAATCCTCGGCCGTAGAAGATGTTATCGCCAAGAATGAGAGCTGCTTTGTCGTTGCCAATAAAATCGGCTCCAAGCACAAAAGCTTGGGCCAAACCATTCGGAACCTCTTGCACCTGGTAGCTGAAGTTGCAGCCGAGTCGCTTCCCGTCGCCCAAGAGTTTTTCAAAACCAGGTAGGTCGTGAGGGGTTGAGATGATGAGGATGTCGCGAATGTTGGCCAGCATTAAGGTTGACAAGGGATAGTAAATCATCGGCTTGTCATATACAGGCATGAGCTGTTTGCTCACGGCAAGCGTTAGCGGATACAGTCGTGTACCGCTTCCTCCGGCGAGAATAATACCTTTCATAGGATGCTAATTTACTTATTTTCCATCTCAATTTTCCGTACGCTCCAATCGTCGTAATAGAGGTCGTCTTCTTCATCGAGCGCCTGAAAGAATGGCTCTTGGAATGATTTGGTAGTAATGCGTTTTTGGAAAGAGAGCAGCAATGCCGGTAATATGACCAGATTAGTAATCATTGCAACCAGAAGAGTTACTGCTGTGAGAACGCCTAGAGCGCGTGTGCCTTCGAATTCGCTTGCAGCAAAACATCCGAAGCCAAATAGAAGTACAAGCGATGTATATACCATGCTTGCACCGGTTTCTCGAATAGCAAGCAATGCCGACTCCTTAATTTTCCAGTTGTGGTACTTCAACTCTTGGCGGTACTTAGCTAGGTAGTGAATGGTGTTATCGACCGTAATACCCAAAGCAATAGAGAAAACCAGGATGGTAGATGGCTTTAATGGGATGTCAACAAAACCCATTATGCCCGCCGTCATGATTTGCGGGATGATGTTGGGTATGAATGAAATGAACACCATGCGCGCACTCCAAAACATGAAGGCCATCATGAGGGAGATGATGATTACGCCGAAGAGCAGGGAGCTGAAGAGGTCTCCCACAAGGTAGTTTGTGCCTTCAAGGAATACTACCGAAGTGCCCGTCAGTGTTACCTTGTATTTGTCGGGATTAAATATGCTGTCAATTTTCGGCTTGATGTCGGCCATCAAGCGATCCATTTCCTTTGTACCTATATCCGCGACTTGTGTGGTAATACGGGTAAGTCGTTTGGTGCTGTCGAGGAATGTTTTTTGAACTCCTTTGTCGGCACGCTCATCATTGCCAACGAATTCTCCGATAAAGGCTTGCTCTTCGCGTGGAATCAACGTGTAGTAAGCGGAGTCACCCATGTAAAAAGCCTGACGCAGGTATTTACTCGCGTCTACAATAGAAAGAGATCGCGAAAAAGGATGGATTACTGTGTCTTTAAGTGTTAGCTCATAACCGGCTAAAAGCGCTTGCAATTCCTCGATTTTCTGGAGGTTTTTTTCTTTGGTGATTTGTCCTTTTTTCTGGCAGTCAACCAAAATTTCGAATGGCATGACTCCATTGAAATTTCTCTCAAACCACTTCAAGTCAGTTATGACACGATCGCTATCCGGTATATCGTCAACTATATTCCCGGTAGTATGCATGCGGCTTATTCCATATACGCCCACTGCACAGAGCACGATGGTAATCGCATAAATCCATTTGCGGTAAAAAATTACGCTACGAACCAAGCTATCCAGCACGCGCTCCAACCAAGGTGAATTGAGATGCCCCAAGTGACGCTCTGTGGGTGGCGGCAAATAGCTATATACGATTGGGAAGATGAGCAGAGAAAGGAAGAAGGCCAGAAGACAGTTAAGACTAGCTATTACACCGAAATGCTTGAGCAAGTCGCTGGATGTAAAAATGAATGTGGCAAAACCAACGGCGGTCGTTGCATTAATCATGAATGCAGCAGCTCCTGCTTTCTGAACTACTCGCGCCAGTGCTCGTGTTTTATTGCCATAGCGCTGATATTCCTGGTGATACTTCGTGACCAAATAGATGCAGTTGGGCACGGTAGTAACAATCATGAGGGGCGGTATCAGTCCCATCAACATGGTGATGGGGTAATCAAACAGCGCAATACTTCCCATGGCGACGACCACGGAAACAACTACCACGCTCATTACTACCATGGTCACTTTGACGCTTCGGAAAAAAGTGAGCAAAAGCGCCATGCAGATAACAGCCGAGAGGATGGTGAAGAACTTGAGCTCAGCTTTCACCTTAACGGACATGACGGACCGTATGTATGGCATTCCCGATACATAGGTTTTAATGCCGGTGTCGCTGGTAAACTGATCGGACAGCAGAAGCATTCGTTCAACTGCATTTCCTCGATTTTCGGAGTTGAAGAGTCCTGCATTTACAAACACCATCATTAATCCGGCATCCGTGTCTTTTTTGTAAAGAAGCCCTTCGTAGAATGGCAGTTGATAGAGCACTTCGCGGATAGAGTCGAGCTCGGCTTGCGAGGTTGGTTCGTGGCTCACCAGCTGTTCAAAGGTAAATCGTTGCAGAACCGTGTCTTTGACCAGGTTGTAGCAATTTCCCGTCGAAAAGATGCTATCCACCATGGGCATTTGTTGCCCATCCACATCTACTGTGGTCGCTTGAAGCTCACGCATGAGTTGTCTCCAGCGCAAGAAATTGGGCAGCTCCCAAATGGTTGAGTCACGATAACCAATGGCCAACACGTTGCCGTCTTCGCTGAACTGGTTTATGAAGCTTTGGTACTCAATGTAAGTGCTGTCGTCCTCGGGGAGAACGCCGCCGAACTTGTAACTCATGCGGGCATATTGCGACTGCCAGCCCATAGCAACAGTGAGCACAAGGAGCATCAGCCCCAACGGCAATCGGTAACGTAATATGTATGCGCCAATTTTACCCCACATGCAATTGGCGGCAAAGAAACGATAAGAAGGCAATGGTTACCAAAAATTGGTGTACGTTTGAAGCGTTATGTTAAAGCAATCATTACAGCAAAAATTACAGGTTAAACTATCACCACAGCAGATTCAACTCATGAAGATGCTCCAAATACCTACGATGGAGCTCGATCAGCGCATCAAGGAGGAGATGGAAATAAATCCTGCCCTAGAGGAAGGAAGTGATGAAGACGCTCGAGATGAAGATGAAAATCAGGACAACGAGCAAGACGAGAGTGAGAATGAGGAAAAGAATGACGATGAGATTGATTTGACAGAATATTTCGACGACGATGATATTCCGGATTACAAGCTGAAAGTCAATAATCACAGCGCTGACGATGATGAAAGGGACACGCCTCTTGGAGCAGGACGCACTTTTCAGGATTTACTGTTTGCCCAATTGGGCATGACCGATTTGGATGACGATCAGCGCATTCTTGCCGAATACCTAGTGGGTAATCTGGATGAAAATGGCTACCTGAGGCGTGAGTTGGCCGCAGTCGCGAATGATTTGGCATTTTCGATGAACATCAGCGCTACTGTGGCTGATTTGGAGGAGGTATTAAAGACAATTCAAGAATTGGATCCGCCGGGTGTAGGAGCTCGCGATTTACGTGAGTGTTTGCTTTTGCAGATTAGACGCTCGGAGGTTCGCAATGCGGATACCATAATGGCTGAACAGGTCATCGTGAAGTATTTTGATGAGTTTACCAAAAAGCACTACGAGCGCATAGCCAAGCGCATGGATATAGAAGAGGATGAGTTGAAGCCCGCCATTGATTTGATTCTTCATCTCAATCCGAAGCCGGGCAACAGCATGATGGAGTCGGCGAGATCCGTGCAACATGTAGTACCTGATTTCATGTTGTTGGTTGAGGACGACGAATTAAAGTTGACACTCAATGCTCGAAATGCGCCTGAGTTACGCATCAGCAGAGAGTATCGCGATATGATGCAACACTACGCCAAAGCCAAGGTGAAAGACGCAAAGGAAAAGGAAGCACTGCTGTTCGTTAAACAGAAAATTGATAGCGCCAAGTGGTTCATCGATGCAATCAGGCAGCGAAATGATACGTTGCTCTATTGCATGCAGGCTATCGTCAATTACCAAAAGGAGTTCTTCCTATCGGGCGACGAGACGAAGCTCAAGCCCATGATTTTGAAGGATATTGCTGATTTGGTGAAGATGGATATATCCACGATTAGTCGTGTGGCAAACAGCAAGCACATACAAACTCCGTATGGAACGTATTTGCTCAAGTACTTTTTCAGCGAAAGTTTGAGCACGGATGAAGGCGAGGAGGTTTCTTCGCGAGAGGTAAAGCAGATTTTGAAGGATGCTATCGAGGGTGAGAACAAGCGCAAGCCATTGCCTGATGAAAAATTGATGGAGTTACTCAACGAGAAAGGCTATAATATTGCGCGCCGCACAGTGGCCAAGTATCGCGAACAATTGGGGATACCCGTTGCACGACTCAGAAAGGAATGGTAGAAGTAAGCACTGAAATATCTGCGTCAGAAGTGAAGCGCACACCCATGTACCGGATTGCTCAGGTGCTTTCCTTGGTGTTCCATCCACTTTGGATGCCGCTCATTATCTACATGTCGGTGCGCACCATTGATCCGTATTACATAGCACCATCCCAAGCCGACTATTTTGTGTTTTTGTTGTTGGGTGTCAATATTGTGGCTCCGGCTGTGAGTATGCTCATCATGATTAAGTATGGAATGCTCAGTAGCATTGAGCTTCGTAATCGCAAAGAACGTTTTGGCCCATATCTGTTGGTCATCTTCTATTACATCCTCTCCTACATCATGTTGCGATGGAAAGGACCTTTTCTTCCGGATACGGTATTCAGTTTTTTTCTTTCGGTTATTCTGTCATTGGTGATTAGCCTGAGCATTAACAGCATCTGGAAAATCTCCGTGCACATGCTTGCGCAGGGCGGCGTTTTTGGCACCCTGTTGGCGCTCAATGTTATTCACCCGAATTTGGATACACTGTACCCGGCACTTTCCCTGTTGATGGCAGGATTAACAGGATATTCTAGATTGTATTTGGATGCGCATACGCACGGACAAGTCTATGCGGGCTTTTGCTTAGGTGCCGTCGTTAATTGGATAATTATCTCTCAAACCGTTATGGTTTAAGACTCTTAATTAGAAATCGGACCCAGTTTTTGCTGCCAGCGCCAAGCATCTTTCAGGGAATCTGCAAGAGTCTTCTCCGTTTTCCAACCCAAAATGCGGTGCGCTTTTGTGGCATCGGCCCACACCTGTTCAACGTCGCCTGGTCTGCGCGGACCTACTTCAACCCTAACGGCAGCTTGGTTAACACGTACGAACGTATCAACAACCTCCTTCACACTGTTGCCCAGACCCTGTCCTAGGTTGAATGCCTCACAGGCTTCCTGCTGTGCAGCCAACCAATCAAGTGCTTTTACATGCGCAACGGCCAGGTCGCAAACATGTATATAATCGCGAATGCAAGTTCCGTCAGCCGTTGGATAGTCATTGCCGTGAATGGTCAATTGTTGACGTATTCCGGCTGCAGTTTGGGTTATGTAAGGAACCAGGTTGTTGGGTACACCAAACGGAAGCTCACCAATTAATCCGGAAGGATGCGCCCCTATCGGATTGAAATAGCGCAACAATGCACAACGCAACATGGGTTGCGCAGCGCAGGTGTCTTCGATGATTCGTTCGCAAACTTGTTTGGAGTAACCATAAGGCGAGGTCGCCTTTTTCTGAATGCAGGTTTCGTCAACGGGCAATTGATCGGGCTGCCCATAAATGGTGCAACTGCTGCTGAAAACTAATTCGCGAACATTGAACTCTTCCATGAGGTCGAGCACCGTCAAAAGAGAGTCTATGTTGTTGCGGTAATATTTAATGGGCTGCTCAGTTGATTCGCCCACTGCTTTGAAGGCAGCAAAGTGAATTACGGCATCGGGTAATTCCTGTTGAAAGACGTTTCTCATCGATGCCTTATCGGTGCAATCAAGTCGGTAGAGAAGCGGGGTGAACCCCAAGATTTCCTCCAATCCGGACAATACCCGCTCATCACTATTGGAAAAATTATCAATGATGACGGGTATGTATCCATTGTTTAGTAGCTCAACCACGGTATGAGATCCTATATAACCTGCGCCTCCGGTAACCAGCACTTTTTTCATGGAGCGCAAGATAAAACGGAGTGGCGTAAATTTTTTTTATTCAATGAAATCAAAGGGTTGCAGAATTTTTTTGAGGAAATCGAAACCTTTTTATTCCTGTAGGGGTACAAGCACCTAACCTAACTGAGAAAAAATGGAAATAAATTCTACCGCCCGCTACGATCTCTCTTATCTGAACCAAGTGTTTCAAGGAAACCGAGAGATGATCAACAACATAATTGCATTGTTCCTTCAACAAGTGCCGAAATACGTGAATGAAATGGAGGAATGTGTTCGGAAGAACGAGCCTCTGTCTCTTCATCCGCTTGCGCACAAGGCGAAGAGTTCAGTAGCCATGTTGGGTATAAAGGATATGGAGGCAGACATTGTTCAAATTGAACAGGACTCTAAGTACCTCAGAAATTTGGAGGAATTGCCACACTTGGTGAAGAGAGTAAAACAAAATTGCCAGATTGTATATGCCCAGTTATTGGATGCAATGCAACGGCCGGCAGCATAACGCAACGATATTCAACCGAAATAGGGTGGAGGGCCGCCATGGGGAGAATCCTCGGAATTGAACCTGGCGGTTTTCTTTTTTATTCATTGGCAGTTTAAGGAAAACAAAATTGCCTGATTGTAAATGCTTGGCTAATGGATGCAATGCAACGACCGGCAGCAGAGCGCAACGATATTCAACCGAAATAGGGTGGAGGGCCGCTATGGTGAGAATCTTCGGATTTGAACCTGGCGGTTTTCTTTTTTATACAATACCTGATTGTGCAGATTATCTTCGCGAAAATTTGAATCCGGATGGCTTTCAATGCAAATGATGAAAGGGTTTTACAAGAAAGAGGCTTAAGTGTCAAGGCCGCCTTGGATCAAATTCATCAGTTTGTGTTTGACACTAAGCAGGCGCGTTTGGACCGCCCCTGCACAATAGGCGATGGCATTCTTGCTATTAACCCATCAGATTGTCAGGCTTATCAGCTGTTATTCGAGCAGTCGCGATCGAGGCTTACCATTCAGAAGTTTGTGCCGGCATCAGGTGCTGCGAGCAGAATGTTTAAGCATTTGTATAATTATTCAACCGAAAATGTTTCGGATTTAACCGAAGAGTTTATTGTCAATTTTGATCGATTCCCATTTCGCAAATTGCTCGATGATAAAATGAAGGCGAGTGGTTTAGATCTTGCTCAATTAAGGGCAGACAATGAATGGGGTCGGATATTCTCGTTTATTTTGGGTGAGGATGGTCTCCACTACGATGATCAACTAAAAGGTTTGGTTGTTTTTCATCGATACGATGAGGAAACAACGACCGCTTTTGATGAGCATTTAAATGAAGCAATTAGTTACGGGAAGCAAGGAGACGGTCGTTGTCGTATACATTTTACACTTGCGCCCCAGCATGCACAAAAGGTTCAGGAATATTTCGACGGTAAGTTGAAGCAATTCGAATTTGATCATATTGAACTCACCTTTAGCTCGCAAGAACAGAGCACGGATACATTGGCTCTGACACCGACAAACGAACCTCATAGGGACAATGAAGGTGATTTGATTTTTCGACCGAGCGGCCACGGTGCATTGATTCATAACCTCCAGCAATTAGATGCTGATGTGATTTTCATTAAGAACATTGATAACGTTACAACCAAGAGTCGATTGCCGGAAACGATTTTCTACAAGCAAATTGTAGGCGGATTGTTGGTTGATTTAAGGAATCGAATTTTTAAGCTGCTCGATCAGTTAAATGATTCGGATAACGCATTGGATGAAGCCTTGGACTTTATTCAACACTGGTTTCAACCCGGGCTTCCATTAGGCATGTCACGCGAGCAAATGTTGCAGTATGCCAAATTGCGCCTCGATCGTCCATTGCGAGTGTGTGGCATGGTGCGCAACGAGGGTGAGCCCGGAGGCGGCCCGTTTTGGGTGAAAATGGAGGGCGGTTACATCAGCAAGCAAATTGTTGAGAAGAGCCAGGTTGAACTAACAGACGCACAGCAACTGAAAGTGCTCTCGTCGTCAACTCATTTTAATCCGGTAGACTTGGTGTGCAGTATCAAGAATCGATCAGGAGTCAATTACAAGTTGGATGAGTTCATTGACTATTCTGCAGGATTTGTCAGCGAGAAGTTTCATCAAGGCAGCGTAATCAAAGCCCTCGAATGGCCTGGCTTATGGAATGGCGCCATGGCGCTATGGAATACAGTTTTTGTTGAAGTACCTGTGTCGACTTTCAATCCGGTAAAAACAGTGAATGATCTTCTGCGCCCCGGTCACCAGGTCTAACGTTTGAATTCATGTATATCCACTTCCTGAGAGCAGGAAAATGTCTCACGTTGATCACGGTTGGAGGCAATTACCATTGTTCTGCCTTTAGCAGTTCGTTCTATAAGTTCTTGAAACCACTGCACAGCTGTTGCGTCTAAATGCGAACAAGGTTCATCGAGTAGGAGCAGATCCGCATCGCTTAAAATAGTTAAGCCAAGTTTGACCCGCTGTTTCATTCCGCTTGAGAAGGTCTTCAATGGCTGATGTAAATGTCTTTCAAGATGTATCGCTTCAGCGAATGAGTCGGCACTTGTGCAGCTTGGCAGTTTCTTGAATTGTTGAAAGAGGTCAATGTTCTCGCGTAATGTGAGATCATCCCAAACTTGAACAGCGGGTGAACAGATGGCAACATACCTATAAACATCTTCTCTCGGTATTACCTGAGTTTGCTTATGCCAGGTTATTGTTCCACCAGAGGGTGATGCATAGCCGGAAATCAATTGCAGCAAGGTAGATTTACCTGAACCATTGTTTCCTAGAACGGCAGTATGCGACCCCGCCTGTAGTTGCAGATTCAGTTCGCGAAAGACCCATTCTTTTCGGAAGCGCTTTGCGATATTTTGCAGTTCTACGAGCAATGCCTTACAAACCTTGAGGTCCGCGAATGATACCTTTGTCGCTGGCTCGGATAAAATCGAGTATGATTTGCTTATTCGCGGTATTGGGCAATTCAAGCTCTGCAGCATGCATGGCGCGGCTCATATTGCTGTTGTGCACATAAATCATTCTATACACGTCTTCAATGTGAGCAATAACCTCATTGTCGAAACCTCTCCTGCGAAGGCCCACTGTATTTACACCAGCAAAGCTGAGCGGTTCGCGTGCAGCTTTTACATAGGGAGGAACATTTTTACGAACCAGGCTGCCACCTGCGATGAATGCATGCTGGCCAATGCGCACAAATTGCTGAATGGCAACAACGCCTTCAACAATAACCCAATCCTCAATATCTACGTGTCCTGCAATGTTGGCGCTGTTGGCAATGACACAGTTGTTTCCAACAGTTGCGTCGTGAGCTATATGAACGTATGCCATAAGCAGGCAGTTGCTTCCAACGGAGGTTTTGAACTTGTCTTTCGTACCTCTGTTGATGGTACAGCACTCGCGAATGGTTGTGTAATCCCCAATTTCTGCGGTTGTTTTTTCTCCTTCGAACTTTAAGTCCTGCGGGATTGCGGAAATAACAGCACCCGGGAAAATACGGCAATGCTTGCCGATGCGAGCACCATCCATGATTGTTACATTCGGACCTATCCAGGTACCATCCCCAATTTCTACGTCGGCAGCAATACTGGTGAAAGGACCTATTTCAACATCTTTTCCGATGCGTGCATCGGGGTGTATAGAATGGAGCTGACTCATGCGTGTGCTTCTTGATTGGTTTCTTTGGCAACACGGTCGCGTACCACTTGAGCGAGCATTACGGCTTCACAAGCTTCTTTGCCATTCACGTATGCGACACCTCTCATGTTTACAAGTCCTCTTCGAATAGGACTTTCAAGGGTTAGTTTGAAAATGATGGTATCTCCGGGAAGGACTTTCTGCTTGAATTTAACGCCATCTATTTTCATAAAGTAGGTGCTGTAATTTTCAGGATCCTCCACCTGTGAAAGGGCATATATACCCCCGACCTGAGCCATTGCTTCTACTTGCAATACTCCAGGCATTACCGGGTTGCCCGGAAAATGACCTTGGAAGAACGGCTCATTCATAGTCACATTTTTAATACCAACTATGCTGGTTGCATCCATCTCCAGAATCTTGTCGATTAACAAGAAAGGGTAGCGATGGGGAAGCATCTTGGTGATGTCATTGATATCGTAAAGAGGCTTTTTAAAAATGTCAAATGTTGGAGCTGCGTCCTTTTGCTTTTTCGCAATCGCCTTCAGGATTTTAGCAAATTCCACATTGCCATAATGTCCGGGTCGCGCGGCAAGTATGTGTCCGCGTATGAAGCGACCGGTCAGTGCAAGGTCACCCACAATATCAAGTAACTTATGACGAGCAGGTTCGTTTTCGAATTTGAGCTTGACTGTATTTAGAACGCCCATTCCTTCAACACGCACTTCTAGGTTTTCACGCCCAAGCTGCTTGAGAATGTCTTTGATTTCGCCATCGCTATATTCTCTTTCGACTAATACGATTGCGTTGTCGAGGCTTCCTCCTTTTATCAAGCCGTTTTTGGCGAGCACAGCCAATTCTCCCAAGAAAACGAATGTTCTGCAACTCGAAACTTCGTCGATGAAGTGGTTGAGCTCATACATGTGAGCGTGCTGCGTTCCCAAAACAGGCGAGTTATAATCAACCATAACGGTAAGGCGAAATTCACCTCCGCTTGTCGGTACTGCGAGCATCTCGATGTTTTTGTCTTTGTCCTCGTAGGTAATGTTTTCATTCAGCACGAGGTACTTTCTTTCCGCTTGTTGTTCCTCAATTCCGGCAGCGAGAATGGCATCTACGAATGGTTTAGCACTTCCATCCATGATGGGCACTTCCGGGCCATCGAGTTGGATGATGGCATTGTCGATCATGCAACCATAAATGGCTGAAAGCACGTGCTCCGTGGTGTAAACGCGGGTTCCTTTGTATTCAAGTGTAGTTCCACGTTGGGTGCTAACAACCAAATCACAATCGGCCGGAATAAGCGGCTGGCCTTCGAGGTCGATGCGTTGAAATACATAGCCGTGGTTTTCAGGTGCCGGAAGAATGTTGACATTCACTGTTTCGCCGGTGTGAAGGCCTACACCCGATAGGCTCACCGCGGTCTTGAGCGTTCGTTGATTGGAGGAAGTCATGGCGCGAAAATAAGGTTCAATCTATATCATGCATGAATTACGGACATGGCGCTTGGTGTTTTCCGGGTATATGTAAAAACACTCACTTGTAAACAAATTATAAACATACGTAATTCGTGGATTGCTGAATGGCATATTTGACCCGAAATCAAACAATCTATGAAAAGATACCTACCATTACTGTTGGCGCTTTTTTCAAGCGCACTGTTAATGCAGAGTTGCTCTTCAGGGAAGACGGCTGTTTCCAAAACACCGATCAATAACTGTGTCACCTCTGCTGAACTCTCCAATTTAAATATTGGAATGTCCAAATCACAGGCACTTGATGCCTTGGGTCAAACGTATCCGTATGATGTGCTCGCAGGCGACTTCGACGGCTGTGAAGTATTTCAGTACAAATACAAGAAGCCCAAAAAGAAGTCAAAAGCCGGTGATGTGGGCCGCCTGAGCCTTACAGAAGGTCTGAGATTATTTGTAGACGAATCGGATGCTTATCTCCTTTTTAAAGAGGGTAAGTTGGAAATGGTTCTTACAGCCATTGGCCGAGCTCAGGTCATGGATTTGCTGAAGCAAACCAAAGATATGGAAGATGCATGCGCAGAAACCGGTCTTCGTGGTTGCACCGATACTCAGGCACTCAACTACAACGAGTCTGCAATTATTGAAAGCGGAACCTGCGAATATTGTCCATGCTACTATGAAATGAACCCGGATTTCAACAAGAAGCGTCCTGTTTCTGATTGTAACGCACGATGCGTTCCTATTCGTACCGAGGAATTTGTCAATGGTGAGTTGGTGGTGAAGGTTGGAGGCAAGGTGGTGAACAACAACAAGCAGGACGTGAAGACCTGCAACGATTGCGACATCATTGAGCAACTGGCCAACAGCAAGGCAAATGTGAATGTTACTATCGACATGGGGGCCTCTTCCGGTCAAACTATGATCAACCGAACAACCATCACATCAGACAGTAAGTCAAAGGTTTCTGCACAAGCTAAAGCCAATGCAACAGCGGCAAAAGCTAAAGCGAAGCTTCCACAAGCCAAGAAGCCCGATAAAACCAAAGTAGCTAAGATTGCCGATGCCGATGATTCGGCAGCAGAGAAAAAACCGCGCAGAGGTTTGCGTACGCTGATCATCCTCGTGTTGGGATTTGTTATCATTACAGGAATATCGAATTCATAAGAACATTTTAGAACAACAGATAAGAATATATACTATGAAAACTTCAATCAAATACTCGTTTATCATCATTGCTCTTTTTCTACAGGGCTGCCGCGGATGCAAAACCACCACTGTTGCTCCGGCTACAGGACTTACCAGCTATTGCACAACAACTGAACAGATTTATAATCTGAAGAAGGATATGAGTGTGAATGATGTGAATACCATTTTGGGCGTTCCTC
>JBKCGW010000044.1:0-1751 GCA_046303175.1 Flavobacteriales bacterium | reverse complement strand
CCAATCAGCAATACAACGACCAGCCAGCAGTCTTGCGTTACAGGTTGCCCATTGGGATGCAGATAGGCCTCACCATGGCTGTCATATACCACCGGATCGTAAATGCCGCAAGCTGCGAAAGGATCCCACAGCAGCACCAGTGCCAGAGCATCTACCAAAGGAGTAAACCACTTGTTGAGCTTTTCTTCCACGGAAACCGCATCGACTACAACCACCTCGGTAGCTGCATTTCCCAAACTATCGGTGACGCTGATGGTATAGGGAATACCTTCTTGCATGCCGGCGCAAACGCTGCTTGCCAAGGGTATGTCCTTTTTAGACCATTGGTATTGAAACGGCGCAACACCGCCTTCGATGGCGATAGAGCAAGTAGCATCACCAATTTCTTGTGTGGGATTTTGAGTTGTAACACTCAGCTGCATCTGCGCCTTGGAAACAACACTAAGGATGCACAAGGCGAAGACAAGAATATAATATTTCATAGTTGTAAAAACGGGTGACGTGAAAGGAATCAAGCGTTGGAGATGCCCACTTTCACTCCAACGTGCTTTCGCTCATTGAGCTCAGAAACCATGAAGTCGGATAGGTCGCCGCTGGTTACTTTCCATCCGGGGGTTGGATAATTGTCTTGCACCTTGTAAGCTCCTGTGCGCTCGCCTTCTTCAATCATAGGCGGGCAAACAAAGGTGAATTCCATGCGACTGGTGAGCAATGCATCGAGCACGCGGATATGAGCTTGTGTGAGATCCACATACTCACGAGGGAAGGTCGATGTTTCATACACTTTCAAGTGCTCGCTGGCTTGCAATGCACCAATACCGCCGATGGCAATGATGCGGCGTACCTTGTGCTGGCGCATGGCGTTGATGATGTGGTTGATGAAAACCAATCGGTAGGAAAGCTCATCCGAGCTCATGAATGAAATAACGGCCTACTGCCCTACCATATGCTTGGCAATATCTTGCTGATGCATGGCGTCGCCTTGCACCACAGTGAGGTTTGGATGCAACAACGAAATGGATTCTGAATGACGTACAAAGGCTGTCACCTTGTGTCCCTTTTCGAGGGCACGTTTTACGACTTGCGATCCTACGCGGCCGTTAGCTCCTAATACCAGTACTTTCATAAACGCTAATTTGAGTGGCAAGTTAGGCGATTCCTTTCTTTCGTCAAATCAATCAATCGCGCAAACAGCGTACTGAGAATCCTTGAGGTCGAGTAAAGTCTTGATTGAATACCGAATTGGAAAAGCTGTATATCGATCGCGTGAAATAAGTGTCATTGGCAGTCAAGGTGCTTGTCCACCAAACAGTCGATGTAACCTGTGTTGGAAATGTCCCATCTAGATTTCGGAACTGGGCCGGCTGCGCCGAAAAGCCACTCACGTTATTGGATATCACGTTGTCGAAAGGCCACAAGCCCGTACCCTCGCCTATGTTGCCTGTGGTGCGCATGGCACTCGCAGCAACGGCACTTCCTCCCAGTGTATTCATAAGTATTTCCCATTCATCGTTGGAAGGTACATGCCAACCGGTTGGACAAACGTTGCGGGAATCTTCCATTGCATACCCGTTGTAGAGCTTCCCGAAAATAACGTTATTGGCTGCGTTGTTTTCAAAATAGCACCAGGCCGGAGTTGTATTGGCGGACCATTGTGCGTTATCGGTTACTTCAGGAATGGCGTCACCGTTGGAATAATGTGTGGTCATGAGGTTGGCAGCCATCCATTCTTGAGTGCCGTTGATGACCGT
>JBKCGW010000043.1:0-2262 GCA_046303175.1 Flavobacteriales bacterium | reverse complement strand
GGGCGAGTGCGGTCCTTCTCATTCTGTTTCTGATTCTGTGTCTCTTTCTTTTGCCAACCTGAAGAATGTGCCGAAGATATTGGAGAATGAAGAATGGAGAATGTTGGGGCTCTATTCTAGGTCGAGTACAATACGCAGATTCTCGCGCAGTCTTTCAGCATGTGAAGGCTGCAACCGGCCCAAGCGCTGAATCAATCGTCGATTGTCGATGGCGCGCACCTGGTCAACTAATACATCGCTTTCTGCTTCCAAGTATCGTTTGCCAATATGAACACGGAGCAGTTTCAAATCGCGGTTTACGTTACTTGTGACGGGGCAAACCAGCGTCGATCCATGCAGATTATTGAGCAGATCGCTCTGAACGATCACAACAGGTCGCACCTTCCCCACCTCTGAACCTCTTGAAGGGTTGAGGTTTGCGAGCCATATATCATATTGCCGAATCATCATCGAGCGCTTCAAATTCACGCAATATTTCCATCGACGATTCTTGAGACAGTGCCGCCTCGCGAGCGAGTTGCGACTTTATCATCTTGCGTCGGTTGTATTTATTATACAATGCCAACGCTTCGTTGATATAACGATTGCGCGCCAATTCCAATTTGGAAACAATGCGTTCAGTCTCTTCGAACACATCATCATCGAGTTTTAAGGAAAGCACCTTCATAGAATTTCTGTTTCCACAAAGGTATATACTTTTGAGATATACCATAAAATATTTTTTATTTAAGCAAAGCAAGTGCGAGCAGAAAAATCAAGCCATTCCGATTTGGAATAAATCAAGCCAATAATTTGCATGAACGCCGAAGTGACGGCACTTTCAAAAGGAATAGTATTCCAATATGCAATGGAGCACGACCTCCCCTATTGAAATTGCATTCGAAGGCCCACCTCCTCCCCTACTTTTGCTTGCCTTCAAACCCCATCGCCCTATGACTTCCAAGATTCACCACTCACCTTTCAACCTCGTGGTGCTTGCCGCGGGTTTGGGATTTTTCATCGATACGTTTGATATATTCTTGTTCAATGTGTATCGCGTGTCGTCGTTGAAAGAGCTCGGTCTTCAGGGCGCAGAGCTCACACGGGCGGGCGAATATTTGTTGTCGATGCAGATGCTGGGGATGATGATTGGCGGTGTGCTCAGCGGTGTCATCGCCGATAAGAAAGGACGAGTCGCGGTGCTGTTTGGATCCATCGTTTTGTATTCGGTAGCCAACATTCTCAATGCGTTTATTACGGATGTCGATGCCTACGCGTGGGTGCGTTTTCTCGCGGGTGTAGGACTCGCCGGCGAACTGGGCGCGGGCATCACGCTCGTGGGTGAAAGCATGAGTATTGAAAAGCGGGGCTACGGAACTATACTCGTAGCGACACTCGGCGGACTCGGTGCTGTGACTGCCGGCCTTGTGGGCGACTTTCTGCCTTGGCGTGTGGCCTTTGGTTGCGCGGGCGGCGTTGGCTTTCTGCTGTTGCTGTTGCGCATGAAGTCGATGGAGACCATTCACTTCCGCGAATCACTCACCACCGCGCATCCCAAAGGTTCGTTGCTTCATCTGGTTAGCAATCGCCGCAGAGCGCTGCGCTATTTGGCATGCATTGGAATGGGTGTACCCATTTGGTATTCGGTGGGCTTGCTCATTACGCTTTCCACCGAGCTCGCAGCAGAGCATTCCATCAGCAACCTCGATGCGGGGCTGTGCTTCATTCTTTTTCAAGTGGGAGTTACCACGGGCGATTTATCGAGCGGCGTGTTGAGTCAGTGGTTGAAGAGTCGCAAGAAAGTGCTTCTGCTGTTCATGTCGCTGGCCATCATCGCCACGGTGCTTCACTTCAATCAGCTCTATCACTCCTCGCCTATTTCGTTCACGTCGTTTCTCATTGGCTTGGGCTGCGGATATCTCTCGGTATTCGTGACCGCCACCTCCGAGCATTTCGGAACCAACTTGCGGGTAACGGTGACAGCCACCGTGACCAATTTTATGCGCGGCGCGGTAACGCTGCTGATTCCTTTGCGCATTCTAATACAAGAAACCTTCGGCACCGATGTGAGTCTGTCACTTATTTGGGTTGGTGCGATTGTGTGGCTGCCGGCCTTGCTTGCCGCGGCGATGATGCCGGAGACGTATGATAGGGATCTGGGATTTGTGGAGGAGTGAAAACTTTTACCGCAAAGGCGCAGAGAGGCGCAGAGAAACGCAGTGGTAAAATTGGGTTTAATCATAACCCTTGTCTTTTTCTCCCTGCATGCAAATAATCTACTAT
>JBKCGW010000042.1:0-1246 GCA_046303175.1 Flavobacteriales bacterium | reverse complement strand
CAACTCGATGCAACTTCTCCTGAATACATTGCACAAGTCGCTGATTACTTCGACCTGGATAACTACACCGACTATTTCATTGGTGAATCGTTCATGTCTAATGTTGACTGGCCCTGGAACAACATCAAAATCTATCGTTCGAATACCACCGATTACAAATGGCGTTTTGCGCTTCAGGATTTAGAGCTTGGTTTAGCGCCCAATTCCTGGACCGACTGCTCTACCAATCACATCGAGTGGCTTATGGGCAACACCAACGGAAATCCGTTTACCACGCCTTGGTACAACATGATGCAACACGAAAGTTACCGATTGCATTTTGTGAATCGTTTCGCTGATCTACTGAACACTTCATACAGTGCGCAACGATTGCTCGATATTGAGCAATACCATTACGACATGATACTGCCTGAAATGCCGGCTTATTATGCGCGCTGGGCCGATCCTAACAACATCGAAGGGTACATGCAATGGTTCAACGACAACCACTCCATTTTCCGTGAACAACTTGCATGCAGGGGACAGCAAGTTCGCAATCACATCCAAAATCAATTTGCCTATTCATCACAGCAACAAATAACCCTTGCTGTGTCTCCACCGGAAGCGGGCTACATCCAAATCAATACCATCATACCCGATGAATTGCCGTGGAGTGGAATCTACTTCAACGGAGCTCCTGTAACACTAACGGCTATCGCAAACCCGGGTTACGTGTTCAACTATTGGATGAGTGACTCGCTGTTACAATCGCAATGGCACAACGATAGCATGATTATCAACCTCGCTGCCGATGATGTCTTCACCGCTCATTTCCTAGGCATAGGTCAGCCGACAAAAATCGACATCAGCGAAATCAACTACAACGATGATGAAACAATGCTTGCAGGTGACTGGATTGAATTGCGCAATACCGGCAATGGAACTATAAACCTCACGGGATGGGCAATAACCAATAGCGTGAATATGCCTCGCTATGAATTTCCTGCATCCACTTTGCTAGCACCCAATCAATACTTGGTTATCGCGCGTGACCTGGAATCGTTTCAAACTATCCATCCCTCCGTTGAAAATGTAATTGGCAATTTTGACTTCTCCTTGCCTGCGAGTGGCGGCACGATTCGCTTGATCGACTATCGAGATTCCATTGTGCGCGAAGTGAATTATCTCGATACTTTGCCATGGCCCATGGTGGCCGATGGCGGTGGACGCACGCTCGAATACAACGAAGACGCTACGAACCCATCAC
>JBKCGW010000041.1:0-7049 GCA_046303175.1 Flavobacteriales bacterium | reverse complement strand
GCGACCGCACAGGAACCGGCACATTGAGTGTTTTTGGTTACCAAATGCGATTCAATTTACAAGAAGGCTTTCCACTTCTCACTACCAAAAAACTACACACCAAGTCAATCATTCATGAACTCTTGTGGTTCTTGAAAGGGGACACCAACATAGCCTATCTCAAAGAGAACGGTGTTTCGATTTGGGATGAGTGGGCAGATGAAAATGGAAATCTCGGTCCCGTATATGGCTATCAATGGCGTTCATGGCCCAACCCCGATGGTTCACACACCGATCAGATAAGTAAATTAATTGAGGGATTGAAGAAGAATCCTGATGGACGCAGGCACATAGTGAGTGCTTGGAACCCTTCGTTTATCGATCAGATGGCCTTACCTCCGTGCCACTGTCTCTTCCAATTCTATGTTGCCGATGGTAAGTTGTCTTGTCAACTGTATCAGCGCAGTTGCGATACGTTTTTGGGGGTTCCCTTCAACATTGCAAGTTACGCTCTACTCACTATGATGATTGCTCAGGTGTGTGATTTGGAACCAGGTGATTTTGTATGGACAGGTGGTGATGTACACTTATACTCCAACCATGTCGAGCAAGCACAATTGCAGCTCACACGCGACTTTAGAGCACTCCCCACATTGAAAATAAATCCGAATGTGAAAGACCTCTTCTCTTTTGTCTACGACGATTTCACACTGCAGAATTACGATCCGCATCCACATATCAAAGCAGCTGTAGCTGTATAATGCATGTCAGAAACAACCACATCGAATACACGCATTGTTCTCATTGCTGCGGTAGGTCGTAACAACGAGCTCGGCCGCAACAACGACTTGATGTGGCGCCTGAAAAGTGACATGGCTTTTTTTAAGCGCACAACCCTTCACCATCGGGTTATTATGGGCCGCAAGAGTTGGGAAAGTTTACCCATCAAATTCAGGCCCCTGCCAAACCGCACGAATGTGGTGATTAGTCGTGACGAGCATTTCCAATTAGAAGGTACCCTCACCTTTCAAACTGTTGAAGCTGCGATTTCGGATGCAAAAAGCACGGCTGATTCAACCGCGTTTATAATTGGTGGAGGACAGATTTACACTCACTGTTTGCAAGCCAACCTCGTGGATGAAATGTACCTCACGCATGTTGACGCAACGTTCGTGGATGCCGATGTTTTCTTTCCTACAATAAGCGCGAACGAATGGAAACAAGAGACCATCGAAACGTTTGAAGCGAACGAAGACAATGAATACGCCGGACGCATCGTTCATTACGTTAAAATTTAGACTTCGTTAAACCATCAGAAGAGTTTGAATGTCAAAATAAAAAATACCATCATGAAAACGCTTCACCACTCCACCATTCTCGCGGCAATTATTTGTGCGATGGTTGTATTTACTTCTTGCAGAAAAGACAGAAGAGATACAATCGGTTCATCCATTTCAACCGACAATAGCACAGCCGAGAATTTATTTTCTGATATGTTCAAGGTTGTAGATAATGTTTCGGCCACCACCGAAGGAATCCGTGAAAACGAATTCGGATGCATCGACACAATTTATGTGGATACCTTGAGCAACCCTCGCACGGTAACCATCGATTTTGGGAATGATGCGTGCGTGGGCGAAGATGGTCGCATTCGTACCGGTATTCTTCACGTTACCTATACCGGCCGTTATCGCGAACCCGGCACAGAAATCACGATAACAACTGAGAATTACACCGTGGATGGCTATTCCATTGATGGAACAAAAATCATTGAAAATCTTGGACTCAATGGTTCCGGTCAGTTGCATTTTGGCATTACTGCATACGGCAACATCACAGCGCCGGGCAATGCATGGACTGTTACTTGGCAATCCGACCGAGTTCGCACATGGGTAGAAGGTCAGAGCACCGCTACTATTTGGGACGATGTGTACGAAATAACGGGCACAGGCACAGGGGTGAATCGCAATGATATTCCATACACGCTTTTGATTACATCACCCTTGCGCGCGGAGGTAGGTTGTCGTTGGATAGTAAGCGGCGCTATCACCATTGAACCGGAAGAGTATGCAACACGCTACATCGATTTCGGAAACGGCGAGTGTAACAACGGTTTCACCGTAACGGTTAATGGCGAGGAATATCAGTTAGGCTCAGAATAAACTATGGCAGGAAATTTCTTTGTCGACGGCATTCTTCACATCACAGACATTGAAGGGTATGACCACATGTTGTTTCTATTGGCCATGTGTGCTCCCTTCTCCCTTGCCCAATGGAAACCTGTGTTCTGGCTTGTAACAGCCTTTACACTCGGGCATAGTTTGAGCTTGGCTTTGGCTGCCCTCGATGTGATTCGCTTTTCTTCGGATGTCATCGAATTCTTTATCCCTGTGACCATTCTACTCACGGCTGCGTTCAACCTTACCGGTCGAGGAAAAATCTCTAACGTTAGTCTATTTCGCTATGTCACAGCGTTGGTTTTTGGAGTTGTGCACGGCATGGGATTTTCGAGTTTTTTCCGGATGATTTCCAAGGAAGGAGAAGGATTTATCGGACAGCTATTTCTCTTCAATCTCGGCGTAGAAGCGGGCCAGATTCTGATTGTTAGCGCCATTCTGGCCATTACTGCATTGCTCTCTGTTGCGCTGCCAACCATGAAGGGAAAAACCGGTTCTTTTTTCTCAATCACTGCTATGATTTTGTCGCTGATGCTGGCAATTGAAAAATGGCCCTTCTAGTGCACGAATGAGCTTTACCTTTGTGCAAAACGGTTCGTTGAAGAAGCTATTCATATTCCCCATTCGACTTTACCAGCGGTATTTATCTCCGCTTCTAGGGCAGAATTGCAGGTTTGACCCTACGTGCTCGCATTTTGCCGTTGAGGCCATTGAAGAATGGGGCGTAATGAAAGGAATATGGATGGGAGCGCGTCGTATTGCGAAGTGCCATCCTTGGGGAGGCTTCGGCTATGATCCTGTACCGAAAAAAGATACTACCGTCAAAAAATGAAACTATCAACGTTTAAGCTTTTTGTTGCTCTGTTTATTGCTTCGCTGATTGGCTGCGTTAGTGCTGAGAGCCCCACACTGAGCGAATGTCGTAGAATTCAAGATGATATACAGAGTAGAATTGCTGAAGCCGATACTTTGCTCAACAGACATGCAGCCGAACTTCGACTTGAACGAGATGCTCTTAGCGTGGACACACTTCTGGCAATTGATAGCACCTTGCGTGTACGCTACTCCTCCATCAAGCAGGCTGTTGGAGAAATCGAATACACTCAATCTGAATTGCACGCCTGGCATGACAAGCTCATTGTTCTACCTCCTGCACAAGAAGTAGCTCGTGGCATTCAAAATCCATTTGGCGAAAGTGCCGGTGATGAAGGAGTTTTACAGATTCTCAATCAATACAACGACTCTCTCCAAAACTACGAGCTCAGAATTTCCGAACTGATACGAAATACATCCTATGAACGAACGCCCGCGCCGCAACCGCAAGAGCAGTACAATCCGTGATTTGGTTCGCGAAACTGAATTACATGTAAGCGATTTCATTTTTCCACTTTTTTTAGTGGATGGAAAAGGGATTCAAGTGCCCATTCCTTCTATGCCAGGTATTTACAGGCATTCAGAAGATTTGATATTGCGCGAAATCGAAGAATGCGTTGAGCTCGGATTGAAGAGCTTCGTGATATTTCCTGCTGTGGAAGACCACCTCAAAGACAAGGAAGCAACCTACGCTATGCACAGCGACAACTTCTACTTACGCGCCATTCGCTCCATCAAGCAACGATTTCCGGAGGTATGTCTGATGAGTGATGTGGCTATGGATCCATACAGTAGCGATGGTCACGACGGATATGTTGTTGACGGCAGAATCGATAATGACCGCACGCTTCCCATATTGGGACGCATGGCAGTTCATCAGGCTGAGGCAGGAATTGACATTGTGGGTCCATCCGATATGATGGACGGCAGAGTGCTTCACATTCGTGAATCGCTGGATGCGGCCGGATTTTCAGACACCGCCATCATGTCTTACACCGCCAAGTATGCAAGTGCTTATTACGGCCCCTTCCGCGATGCGCTTGACTCAGCTCCCAAGTTTGGAGATAAGAAAACCTATCAAATGGATCCGGCCAACAAACGCGAAGCAATTCGCGAGGCTGCATTAGATGAAGCGGAAGGTGCCGACTATTTGATGGTTAAGCCTGCTTTGTGCTACCTCGATGTGATACAAACCTTGAAGGAACATAGCACTTTGCCTATTTCAGCTTATAACGTGAGCGGTGAATACGCGATGCTAAAGGCGGCCGGAGAAAAAGGATGGATCAACTACGAACGTGCTATGCCCGAGATGCTGCTGAGTATTAAGCGCGCGGGAGCAGATATTATATTGTCTTATTTCGCGAAGGAATACGCGCAAATGGAAGCCAAGGGAAAGGGATAAGGGGTGAGGGATGAGGGATGAGGGATGAGGGATGAGGAGAAGAGGTTCTCTTTATGCGTTTCGTATTTCCGCAGCCAAAGCAGCCAATTCTTCGCTCGACATTTTCAAACGCTCTGCGCTAAAGTTAATATCGGACATGGTGTTGAGTGGAACCAAATGCACGTGCGCATGCGGTACTTCCAAGCCTATAATAGCTACACCAATACGTCTGCAAGGAATAGTGCGCTGCAACTTCTTTGACACCTCTTTCGCGAACAGATTTATCTCGGCAAGTAATTCGTTATCCAAATCAAAGAAGTGATCGACTTCCACTTTTGGAACAACCAATGTATGTCCCTTAGCCACGGGTGTAATATCCAGAAACGCAATGAATCGATCGTTCTCTGCGATTTTATGACAAGGTATCTCTCCTTGAATGATACGTGAGAAAATGGATGCCATTCACGAGAAATTTCTAGGATTTCGAATTGCACCTTTCCGGCCGGAATCTGAACTTCCGCAACATCTCCAACCTTTTTTCCAAGCAAACCCTTTCCAATGGGTGAATCCACCGAAATTTTCTTGAGAGCAAGATTGGCTTCATTCTCGGCCACCAATGTGTACTCCATTTCCGCCTTATTCGCCAGGTTCTTAATCTTAACCTTCGAAAGAATAAAAACCTTGCTGCTGTCCATTTGACTATCATCAATCAGACGCGCATTGGCTACCAGCGTTTCCATTTTAGCAATCTTAGCTTCCAGCAAGCCCTGTGCTTCTTTGGCAGCATCGTATTCAGCGTTCTCCGACAAGTCACCTTTGTCGCGAGCCTCAGCAATTTGCTGAGTTACATGAGGACGTTCCACCATTTTCAAGTGATGCAATTCATCCTTGAGCTTCTTGAGGCCTTCGGCTGTGTAATAGGCTAATTGAGACATAACAATAAACTTTTTTCCTGAGGTCTATAAAATGGGAAAACCCCGTGAAGGGTTTTCCTAGTATGAACACAAATGTAAATTCTTTTCAATTACAGGTCAACATGGACACCGATGCTATGCACACCGCTAAAAGGATTCGTAACACGATATCCGTAATCCAAACCGAGAATAGTACCGTTCTTTCCTGCAGGAACCTGAACAGTGAAACCACCAGCTGGGCCTGTGAATACCGTTGTACGCTCTTCATCCGCAGTAACGTTGGTTTCGTACTGATAACCACCACGCAAAATGAATCGATTGTTGAACGCGTATTCTGCACCAAAGGCAAATTGGTCGCGTGTAAATGAATTCGAAGTGAACTGAAGGTTCGTCGTCAACTTAGAGCGCTCGCTGAAATTGAAGTCATAAGCAAAACCTACGTTTACCATCGAAGGCAATTCAAATTTCTCTGAACGCTGATCCATGTTGAGGGTGGTTGTGCTACCAGAACCGGTTGATACCGTTGCGTCCAAGGATAAACCATCGCCTCTGTAACGCATGGGAGGTCCAACGTTGCGAAGGGTGATACCAAAACGCATATTGTCCTTTTCACCGGTTACGTAACGAATACCGGCATCGAACGCCACACCCTGAGCCTTTACGTTGTAGATAGCCTCCGAAATAAGACGAGCTGTAATACCTGCGTAGATGCTATTCGAGAAACTCTTCGCATAGCTCAATCCGATGTTGGTGAACGTCGGAGCGAAGTTACCGATACCACCTTCCGGCAGTTCCACTTCTGTAATTGGAATTTCACCAAAGCGCATGTTGTTTACGCTGATACCCAGTACACCCGATTCACCCAGGCGTTTTCCTAATCCGAGCGAGTTGATTTGAATTCCGGTTCCAACGAGGTATTGGTTGTTTGAGAATACCACCTCGGTGTTTTTCACGAAAGCCAAACCAGCAACGTTTAGAAAGGATGCCTCGATTCCGTTTACACTAGCCATAGCTGAGTTGGCCAAGGCAGCGTTGCGCGCCCATGGATTAATCAGCAATTGACTTGCTCCTGCTGATCCGGCACGATCCGGATTTCCTGCAAGCGCAACCGTAGACCACATAGACACGGCTGCAATTATCAAAGAAAGCTTTTTCATATACTAGGCTGTGATTGTCGAATTAAAATTAGAATGAATCAAGGTCAATTGGTCGCATTACACCGAACCACTTCAGTACTTTCTCGCCAACATTTGGCACATCAATATGAATGATGTACGTGCCGCTGGCAATCGGAATGTTCTGGTCGTTCTTCAAATCCCAATCGAGTGAAGTTGTAGGATCACCTTTCTTGAACTGACGGATGCGTGTACCGTTCAAATCGTAGATGCTGATGGTACATACTTCGGGCAGGTTGGTAATCTTCACGCGGTTGTCGAGCTTGTTGATTTCATAGCTGCTAAACGCGTAGTACGGATTCGGTACAATGTTGATGTTGTCGAGTCCGCTGGCAAGTGTTTCGCTGCTGCCTGTTTCCGCTGCTATACCTTCGGTTGAGAAGCGGTAGAGGTTGCGCCAGCCGTTGCTTGAGCCCTCTGCATCCTGCGCACCACCCGTTGGGTTAGCCTTGATGTAAGGCTTGGCAACACGAAGGCGAACGCGACATGTGTTCGGAATCAGTCCGTCTTCAGGCGAAAGCATTGCATTGCCACCGTTTTCGAGTTGGTT
>JBKCGW010000040.1:0-1928 GCA_046303175.1 Flavobacteriales bacterium | reverse complement strand
CTGCTTAAATAGATTATTCAACACCACATTCGAGATCGCGTCGCGCTTGATTTCATAAATGATGCGCACGCCTTCGCGTGATGACTGGTCTTGGATATCGCTGATGCCTTCCAGTTTGCCTTCCTTAATGAGGGCATCCTGGCGTGATTGCATTTCAGCTTTGTTCACCTGGTAAGGTACTTCCGTTACAACGATGCATTCGCGTCCGTCGATTTCTTCGATTTGGTGCTTGGCGCGAATCACCACGCGACCGCGACCGGTTTCGTAGGCGCTCTTTACGCCTTCCACACCATAGATGGTTCCTCCTGTTGGGAAATCAGGGGCCTTGATGAAGTGCATCAGACCTTCAATGGTGATATCGCGGTTGTCGATGTAGGCAATGATACCTTCGCATACCTCGGTGAGGTTGTGCGGTGGCATATTGGTGGCCATACCTACGGCAATACCACTTACTCCGTTGAGGAGCAAGTTGGGAGCCTTGGCAGGCATAACCTTGGGTTCTTGGAGCGAGTCGTCGAAGTTGGGTTGGAAGTCAACCGTTTCCTTGTCGAGGTCTTCGAGCAATTCCTCAGCGATCTTGCGAAGACGAGCCTCGGTGTAACGCATCGCAGCAGGCGGGTCACCGTCCATGCTGCCGTAGTTACCCTGGCCATCAACGAGCGGATAACGCAACGTCCAGTCTTGTGCCATACGCACCATGGTATCGTATACAGCGCTGTCGCCGTGGGGGTGATACTTACCCAGTACTTCCCCAACGATACGAGCCGACTTTTTATAGGGACGATTCGAGAGTACTCCCAGTTCCAACATTCCGTACAATACCCGGCGATGCACGGGCTTCATACCGTCGCGTACATCCGGAAGTGCACGACTCACAATTACCGACATCGAATAATCGATGTAGGCTGTTTTCATTTCATCTTCAATGTTGATGGGAATTATCTTTTCGCCTTCTGCCATGATCTATTGATTTGACTTGGTTATTCGCTGATTTGCTATTAGGTAAGCTTCTTTAAAAATCCGGGATTTCCTCCGAAGATTTAAAGGCCTGCGAAAATACAAAGTCCCCTTCTTTTTTTGAAGTGTGAGTTTTGAACAAAAAAGAGAGTTATCGTTGAGTTTTGGAGGGCTTTGAAAGCCTATTTTCGCCCCATGCAAGAACGGCATACCAATTTGCAACGCTATTTCGATGAGCAGGCTATTACGACACGCAAGTTTGTGGTGTCTTACATAGCAGCTCACAAGCCAATTTCAGCTAGCACGCGTGTGCTGGAAATTGGTTGCGGAACGGGGGGAAACCTGGTGCCATTTCTGGAGGCGGGCTGCACGGTGCTGGGCGTCGATATTTCGACCACAAGTATCGAACGTGCAGAGGCTCTTTTATCCAACCACCCACAAAGGGCCAACCTAAAACTCATTGCCGATGACATCTACAACCGATCGGAAGCCGATGGTGTGTATGACGTGATCATCATGCGCGATGTGATTGAGCACATTCATAACCAAGAGAAATTCATGGCGTTTGTGAAGCGGTTTATGGCTCCCGGTGCCGTTTTCTTTTTGGCGTTTCCTCCTTGGTACAACCCGTTCGGCGGTCATCAGCAAATCTGCAAACACCGCTGGCTGAGTAAAATTCCGTTTGTGCACTTGCTTCCGGGACCGCTCTATAAGCTAACATTGAAGGCCTTCGGAGAAAGCAGCAAAACCATCGACGATCTGCTGGAGATCAAGCAAACGGGCATCAGTCTGGAGCGCTTCGAACGCATTTCAAAACGAGAGGGCTATTCCATTTGCAGTAAAACCTGGTATTTCATCAACCCCAACTACGAAACCAAGTTCGGGCTGAAGCCTAGGGTACAGTCGCCTGTGTTTACGTTCATTCCCTTCTTGCGGAATTTTACAGTCACTGCCGGGTATTATCTATTGAA
>JBKCGW010000039.1:0-2019 GCA_046303175.1 Flavobacteriales bacterium | reverse complement strand
TACTTTGCGGCCATCAATGCTGCTGCAACAAATGATGACCTGGAGGTGACCATCATCGAGAAATCACAAAACGTGCTGGCGAAGGTGAAGGTGAGTGGTGGCGGGCGTTGCAACGTGACTCATGGTTGCTTCGAGCCGAAGCAGTTGGTGAAGAACTATCCGCGCGGATCGAAAGAATTGCTCGGACCATTCCATGCTTTTCAGCCTGGCGATATGTTCGATTGGCTCGAGCAGCGCGGCGTGTCATTGAAGACTGAAGACGATGGTCGCGTATTTCCTGTTTCGGATAAATCGCAAACCATCATCGATTGTTTCCTGAATGAAGCCGGCAGAGTAGGAGTGCGCGTGAGAACAGGGACGCATGTAAAACGTTTTTTCCGAGAAGGTGAAAAATGGGTTGTTGAATTGTTGGATCAGCCCTCCCTTCACGCCGATGCTTTGCTCATAGCTACGGGCAGCGCAGGTAGCATGCACGAACAGTTGGCAGCATTGGGACATACCATCGTGGAGCCGGTGCCTTCGTTGTTTACGTTCAATATAACAGACCCGCGTATCGAAGGATTGGCGGGTGTTTCGGCGCCGAATTGCGATGTACGTATTGAAGGCACCAAGTTCGAAGCCGATGGTCCGGTGCTGGTGACGCACTGGGGACTGAGCGGACCCGGGATACTTCGCCTTTCGGCTTGGGCCGCTCGCGACCTCGCCCGTGTGAAGTACGACTTTCAGATTCGCGTGAACTGGGACGACCGTTTCACCCGCGAATCGTATATCGACTTTTTGAAGGAATGGAAAGTCGAGCATCATCGTAACCAAGTGTTGGCGTTTAGCGCGGCGAAGGTTCCCCACCGCTTGTGGGTGTCGTTATTGAGCAGAATAGAAGGCATCGACCGCTTGAAGTGGGCCGATGTTTCGAACAAGCAGCTCGAGAAGATTGCCGAAGCAATCTGCGCATGCTATTTCCACGTCAAAGGCAAGAGCACCTTCAAAGATGAATTCGTTACGGCAGGCGGGGTTGAGTTGAAGGAAGTCGATTTCAAAACGATGGAGAGCAAGTTGTTTCCCGGACTGTACTTCGCTGGCGAGGTACTGAACATCGATGCCATAACCGGTGGATTCAATTTTCAGGCGGCGTGGTCGACCGGGTGGATTGCGGCGAAGGCTATTAGCAGCCGTGTTGATTAGTCAGCGTTTGCGTTTTACCAAATCCGATTAGATTTGCGACCATACTCTTAACCGAATGTCAAACCAATTACTCAAAGGAAAGAAGGGCATCATCAGTGGTGCGCTAAACAATATGTCGATCGCTTGGAAAGTAGCCGAGAAGGCCTACGAACAAGGCGCTGAAATCGTGCTTACCAACGCTCCCATTGCGATGCGTATGGGCGAAATCAATGAGCTGTCGGCCAAGATTGGTAATGCACCCATCATCGCGGCCGATGCCACCAATATGGAAGACCTCGATAACCTCTTTACCAAGAGCATGGAGCACTTCGGCGGCAAGGTCGATTTCGTGCTGCACAGCATTGGCATGAGTCCCAACGTGCGCAAGGGCAAGCACTACACCGATGTGAACTACGAGTGGTACAAGCAAACTCTCGATGTCAGCGCCACCAGTTTGCACAAGATGCTGGCTACCGCATGGAAGAAGGACGCCATCAACGATTGGGGTTCTGTAGTGGCCTTGACCTACATCGCAGCACAACGCATATTCCCGGATTACAACGATATGGCCGATGCCAAGAGCTTGCTCGAAAGCATTGCGCGCAGCTTCGGATATCACTACGGCACTGCCAAGAAAGTGCGCATCAACACCATTTCACAATCGCCGACAGTAACCACTGCCGGTAGTGGTGTGAAAGGCTTCGATGGCTTCATCAATTACTCAGAGGCTATGTCACCGCTTGGCAATGCCGACGCAAATGCTTGCGCCGACTATTGCGTGGCGATGTTCAGCGACCTAACACGTTACGTTACCATGCAGAATCTCTTCCACGATGGCGGATTCAGCATTACAGGTGT
>JBKCGW010000038.1:0-1715 GCA_046303175.1 Flavobacteriales bacterium | reverse complement strand
GCCATGAGTCGCGGAGCCAAGCAAATCGCCGTGAAAGCAATTGTAGATGAAGCGCTCACTCAATGCACCTCGGTAGAGCGCGTGCTCGTAGTAAACAGGATGAATTGGGAAGTGCCGATGGTAGAAGGCCGTGATATCGATTATCGAAAAGAGCGCGCACATGCGGCAGCTCATTTCGAGCCCGTGGCCATGCAAAGTGAAGATCCGCTATTCATTCTTTACACCAGCGGCAGCACAGGCAAGCCCAAAGGAGTGTTGCATACCTGCGGCGGATACATGGTGTATGCAGGCTACACGTTCAGCAATGTGTTTCAATACAAACCGGGAGAAATTCACTGGTGCACGGCCGACATTGGTTGGGTAACGGGGCACAGCTACATCCTATACGGACCATTATTGAACGGAGCTACTACGCTCATGTTTGAAGGAATACCCACCTACCCCGATGCAGGAAGATTTTGGGAAGTGGTGGATAAGCACCGAGTGAACATTTTCTACACTGCCCCAACGGCTATTCGTTCGCTGATGTCTGCCGGAATCGACCACGTTCTATCCTATTCGTTGCAATCGCTGCGCGTGTTGGGCTCCGTGGGCGAACCCATCAACGAAGAAGCATGGCATTGGTACGACACAAACATCGGTAAAAACCGCTGCGCCATTGTGGACACTTTCTGGCAAACCGAAACGGGGGGCATCATGCTCACTTCGTGCGCAGGTGTTACCGAATCGAAACCCGCCCTGGCGGGACTGCCCATGCCGGGCGTACAGCCCATACTCGTTGATGCCAATGGCAACGAAATCGAAGGCAACGGCGTGGAAGGACACTTGTGTTTCAAGTTCCCGTGGCCGTCTATCCTTCGCAGCACGTGGGGCGATCATGAGCGCTGCCGACAGACCTACTTCTCGACCTACCCCAACCTATACTTCACGGGCGATGGCGCCCGCAGGGATGAAGACGGACTCTACCGTATCATCGGACGCGTGGACGATGTGATCAACGTGAGCGGTCATCGCTTTGGTACAGCTGAAATCGAAAACGCCATCAATCAAAACAAGAGCGTAGTTGAAAGTGCGGTAGTAGGTTATCCGCACGATATAAAAGGACAAGGCATTTACGCCTACGTAATCCTCGCGCAAGGCAGCGAAGCCAACGAAGACATGCGCCAGCGCATCACTGAAACGGTGGCGCATGAAATTGGTCGCATTGCCAAGCCCGATGTCATTCAATTTGTGAGCGGGCTTCCCAAAACACGTTCAGGAAAAATTATGCGCCGCATTCTGCGCAAAGTGGCCGAAGGCGATGTGAGTTCGTTGGGCGATACGACGACGCTGTTGGATCCGGCGGTGGTGGAGGAGATTGTGAAAGGGGTAAGGGGTAAGGGGTAAGGGAAGCACTCATTCTCATTCTGATTGTGTTTTGTCTTTCTCATTCTTTTTTCTAACCGCAAAGGCGCAGAGAACGCAGAGAAAACAATTAAAATAACTTTGCGCTCTTTGCGACTCTGCGGTTCAAAAAAAACCAGTATTACAAACTAAAGGAGTTAGAAATAGCAATCTCACCCACTCCCTTCGAGCTGTTCGGAATTTCCGAACAACTGAAGGTCGGAACAACATTCAATCTTTTCTAACCGCAAAGGCGCAGAGGTCGCAGAGATTATAAATAAAAAAACTTTGCGCTCTTTGCGACTCTGCGGTTCAAAAAAAACCAGTATTAC